>CAXTIY010000012.1:0-3558 GCA_964244215.1 uncultured bacterium | reverse complement strand
GCCGTGCAATTCGCCACCGGAAAGATCCGATGGCTCGCAAGCGCCGCCGCGGGATTCACTTCAGGCACGACGAGCGGCACGCCGTCCGCCATCCGGAACGTCGCACTATTATCGATGACGACGGACCCATGGTCGACACAGGCTTGCGCGAGTTCCGCGCTCGCATCGTCGCTGGAAGCGAAGAACACGGCATCGTATGCACCGGCCCGCAACGCTTGCAACGAAGCGGCCCGGATCGGCCACGCCGTACCGCGATAGAGCAGTGGCTCGTCGCGGTCGCGCGAGGCAAACGCGCCGAGTTCCGTAACCGGAATCGCGCGTTCGTCCATCACGCGTAAAATCGTTTCGCCGACGACCCCCGTCACCCCGACGATCGCGATTCTCAAACGCCGGGCCTTTCGAGAAACGTATCGAGCCCGATGACGAGTTTTTTTAGACTGCGTATCTTTCGTACGGCGAGCAGCACGCCCGGCATGAACGAACTGCGCGCGAGCGAGTCGTGTCGGATCGTCAGGATCTCACCCTCGCCTCCGAATAAAATCTCTTGATGGGCGACGAGGCCGCGCAATCGCACGCTATGAATCGGGACGTTCTCGCGCTCGGCCGCCGCCGCTAAGCGACGGGCCGTCAAAAGCGACGTGCCGCTCGGTGCGTCGCGCTTCTTATCGTGGTGCAATTCGATAATTTCCGCCGTCGGAAAATAGGCGGCCGCTTGTTCCGCGAAGCGCATCGCCAGTGCCGCCCCGATCGCAAAATTGGGCACCATCGCGGCGCCGATGCTTTGCTCGTCACACAGATCTTCGAAACTTATCCGATCTTCATCCGTCCAACCCGTCGTACCGATGACCGGCGAGATGCCGCGATCGACCGCTTCGCGAGCGACGTCGACGGTCGTCGGATAGACGGTAAAGTCGACCACGACCTCCGGCTTCGCATCGTCGTATAGATCCGTTACGTCGTCGTACAGGCGCCCTGCGGGCTTGACGAGACCGACGGCTTCGGCAAGCGGCTCGCCTGCATGCGTGCGTGCGAAACCGCCCACCAAATGCAGATCGTCCGTTGCCGAAAGCGCGCCGCAGACCTCGCGCCCCATTCGTCCGAGCGCCCCGGCTACCGCCACACGCATCGTTTGCTTTGCCTTAGACGACCTTTTCGAGCGGCGCGTACTTTAGCATGACCATCTTTTCGCCGACGTTCGGGAACATAATCGTCAACAGCCCGTCGCCGCCCGCTCCGTCGACGGCCGATACCTGACCTTCGCCCCACTTCGGATGCCGCACGCGATCGCCGACCTGAAGCCCGAGCGAAATGCCGGCACCGGCCGTCTCGTGAATGGCGACTTCGCGCCAACGGCCACCCGCCGGCCGCTGTAACGGGACGACGTTACCGATGACTTCGACGCTCGGCATCTCTTCCAAGAAACGCGACTTCGGATGCGCGAACGTGTTGCCGAAAAGCGTACGGCGCATCGCGTAGGAAAGGTAAAGACGATCCATCGCACGCGTGATGCCGACGTAGGCGAGGCGACGTTCCTCTTCGAGCTCCGTGAGGTCGGTAAGCGCCCGCGTGTGCGGGAAAACGCCGTCCTCGAGTCCGGTCAGGAAAACGACCGGGAACTCGAGGCCTTTGGAAGCGTGCATGGTCATCAGCGTTACGAACGACGACGTCGGGTCGAGCGTATCGAGATCGCTGATCAGCGCGACGTTCGCGAGGAAATCGTCGAGCGTACCGGCATTTTCTTGCGCTTCGAATTCTTTGGCGACGCCGATGAGTTCTTGCAGATTCTCGCCACGCGAGCGGGCGTCCGAGGTATCCTCGCTCTGCAGTTCGCGAATGTAGCCGGACTCTTCCATCACGGCAACGAGCAGATCGCTAATCGAAAGATCGCCCGCGCGGTCGCGCAAGGTCGTGATGAGATCGGCGAAGCGTTCGAGTTCGCGCTGTTTCTTTGGAACCGCGCGGCGCAATATCTCTTTGTCGAAAACGGTTTGGCCGACGGAGACGTTCGCAGCATTCGCCGCTTCGACGAGGCTCGCGAGCGTCTGCTGCCCGATCGAGCGGCGCGGAACGTTGACGATCCGGCGAAACGCGACCGCATCGGACGGGTTGACGATGTAGCGCAGGTACGCCATCATGTCTTTGATCTCGGTGCGTGCGTAGAATCCGGTACCGCCGACGACGCGATAAGGGATGCCTTCGCCGAGGAAGCCCTCTTCGAACACGCGCGATTGCGCGTTCGTACGATAGAGCACCATGAAGTCGCGATACGCGGCGCCTTCGCGAACGAGTTCTTTGATCTTCTCAAGAACGTAGCGCGCCTCGGCACGTTCGGTCTCGGCGCCGTAAACGGTTACGATCTCTCCCGGATCGCGGTTGGTGAAGAGCTTCTTCTCCGCGCGACCCTGGTTATTGATTACGAGCTCGTTCGCGACGGTTAGAATCGTCTGCGTCGAGCGGTAATTCTCTTCGAGCTTGAAGACCGTCGCGCCCGGGAAATCTTCTTCGAAGCGCAGGATGTTCTTGTAGTCGCTACCGCGCCACGAATAGATCGACTGATCGTCGTCGCCGACAACCGTCAAGTTTTTGTGCTCGCCCGCGAGAATCGCACACAGCTTGTACTGCGCGTAATTTACGTCTTGATATTCATCCACGAGAATATAGCGGAACTTGTTCTGATAACGCGTGCGTACGTCGACGTCGGTTTCGAGTAATTCGATCGTCTTTGCGATCAAGTCGTCGAAATCGAGGCCGTTCGATTCGCGCAGGCGCCGATCGTATTCGCGATACACTTGGGCGATTCGCTCGCCGAAGAACGACGTGTTCTTGCTCTCGTACTGATCGGGTCCGAGCAGCTCGTTCTTCGCTTTACTGATTTCGTCCAGCGCCGCTCCCGGAGCGATCTGCCGTTCGTCGAAATCGAGGTCGTGCAGCACGTCGCGCACGATCGAACGCTGATCGGTATCGTCCATGATCGCGAAATTCGAAGCGATGCCGATCTTCTTGCCGTCGCGACGCAGCATGCGCACGCAGACGGAGTGGAAGGTACCGACCCAGAGATCCCGCGCCGCCGTGCCGACCATTTTCTCGAGGCGCGACTTCAGTTCGCCCGCCGACTTATTCGTAAACGTTACCGCGAGGATGCGATCCGGAAAAACGCTCTTCTCATCCAGCAGGTAAGCGATACGATGAGTCAGGACCCTAGTTTTGCCACTGCCCGCTCCGGCGAAGATAAGAACGGGTCCGTCGGTGTGCGTTACAGCACTGCGTTGAACGTCACTAAGTGAGTCGGGTTGGACAATCATCACCCGACCGTATTCGACATCAACCCTTCTCGTGCCTCGAAACGTTCGATTGCCTCGATCTACCTCGCTATTCGAATCGCCTCAGAGCGGTTCGTAGCAAGGGAAAAGGCGCTCGAGAGATAGGCGAGGGTCGACTCCGCCCCCATGTTTGCGTTCGCACCGTAACTCTCGAGCCCGTCACGGCAACCGCCTCCGATTGCGAGCACGGCGTTGCCGGTATTGCGCCCATGTTTGGCTTCCTGGGTACTATTGCCGG
>CAXTIY010000011.1:0-21990 GCA_964244215.1 uncultured bacterium | reverse complement strand
ACCTCAAGGGCATGGGCGATTTTCAACCCGGCAGTTATGCGGGCCGCAACATTCATTTCGGCGTCCGCGAACATGCGATGGGCGCGATCGCGAACGGCATCGCCGTACACAGCGGCCTCGTTCCCTTCACGGCGACGTTCTTCAATTTCTACGATTACATGAAGCCCGCGGTTCGGCTCGCCGCCATCAACAAGACGCGCTGCATGTTCGTGTTCACACACGATTCGGTGTTTCTCGGAGAAGATGGTCCGACGCACCAGCCGATCGAGCAACTCGCGGCCCTGCGCGCGACGCCGAACGTTACGACGATCCGGCCCGCGGATTCGCTCGAGACGCTCGAGGCATGGAAATTCGCGATCGGCCACAAGGGGCCGACCGCACTCGTGCTGTCGCGTCAGAAATTACCGTTCCTCGGGGAACGCAATGCTGCGGTCGATCGCGGTGCGTACATCGTGCACGGCGGCAAGGGCAGTCCCGACTTGATCCTCATCGCGACGGGCTCCGAAGTGTCTCTCGCGCTCGATGCGGCGAAGATTCTCGAAGGTAAAGGCACGACGACGCGCGTCGTTTCGATGCCGTCGATGGAGTTATTTCTACAACAGGACGATGCGTATCGCGAGAGCATTTTGCCGGCAGACGTGCGGGCGCGCGTGTCGATCGAAGCGGGCGCGACTCTCGGGTGGCATCGCTTCATCGGCGAGCGCGGGGTCGCGATCGGCCTCGATCATTTCGGAACCTCGGCTCCGGCACCCGAAATCGCAAAGAAATTCGGTTTTACGCCCGAGGACGTCGCGAAGACCGCAGCGGGCCTACTGACCAACGTTTAAAATAGCCGGTGTAGCGGCTTCGTTAAGAGCCGCTGCGCCGGCTTCGTTAAAAAGCCGGTGCGCCGGCTTCGTTAAAAAGCCGGTGCGCCGGCTTCGTAAGGAGATTACCGTGGGAACGCAACTCAAAGCACTCATCGACGTCGGACAGAGCATTTGGCTCGACAACATAAACCGCGGGATGTTCGCCTCGGGCGAACTCCGGCGTCTGATCGATTCGGGTTTGCGCGGTATGACGTCGAACCCGACGATCTTCGAAAAGGCGATCGGAAGCGGTAACGATTACGATGCGCAATTAAAGACGCTCGTCGGCAGCGAACGCGATCCGAATCGTCTCTTCGAAGCGCTCGCGATCGACGATATCCAGCACGCCTGCGACGAGTTCCGTAGACTCTACGATAGCTCACACGGTGGCGACGGCTTCGTCAGCTTGGAAGTGTCGCCCGTCCTCTCGCACGATACGCAAGGCACGATCGATGCAGCCGAGCGACTTTGGAAAAAAGTCGACCGGCCGAATGTAATGATCAAGATTCCCGGAACGGCCGAAGGCTTGCCCGCCGTCACCGAAGTGATTTCGCAAGGCATCAACGTCAATATCACGATGATTTTCTCGATCGAGACGTACGTCGCTA
This sequence comes from uncultured bacterium, assembly GCA_964244215.1. Taxonomy (GTDB): domain Bacteria; phylum Vulcanimicrobiota; class Vulcanimicrobiia; order Vulcanimicrobiales; family Vulcanimicrobiaceae; genus CAXTIY01. Next base: position 20,534 of record CAXTIY010000011.1, on the reverse strand, counting down.
CGGCGAACGCATATCTCGCGGGACTCGAGAAACGCGCGGCTGCCGGAAAGCCGATCGATAAGATCGCTTCGGTCGCAAGCGTTTTCGTGAGCCGCATCGATACGGCCGTCGACAAGTTGCTCGAAGAGAAGATCGCGCACGATGCGCCGCAACTCAAAGCGCTACTCGGGAAGACGGGCGTCGCAAACCTCAAACTAATTTACGCTCAGTATCAAGAAATCTTCGAATCGGACCGATTCGAAGCGCTCAAGGCGAAGGGCGCTCACGTACAGCGGCCGCTCTGGGCGAGCACCGGTACGAAGAATCCGGCGTATTCGGATTTACTGTACGTCGAACAACTCGTCGGGAAGAACACGGTCAACACCGTTCCGCCGGCAACACTCGATGCGTTGCTCGAGCACGGGCACGTTAAGGCGGACACGGTCGAGAGCGATTTGCCGGACGCCATCGCGACGAGCAAAGCGCTCGCGGCGGCAAACATCTCGCTTTTCGACGTGACCACGAAACTGCAAGTCGACGGTCTGCGAGGCTTCGAAGATTCCTACGCCGCGATGCTCGCCGCAATCGATGGAAAGCGGAAGCTGCTTGCGAGCGACGACGGCGATCGCGTCGTCGTGTCGCTCGGCGATACGAAGGTCGATACGGAAGCCACGCTTGCGAAACTCACGCAGGACGAGTTCCTCGCAAAACTTTGGAAGCACGATCCCGCACCGTGGTCGAGCGATCCGGCGCACGTCGAAATTATCAAGAACGCTCTCGGGTGGCTAGACTTTCCGAAAACCGTTCACGAAAACGCGACCGAGCTGATGAGCTTCGGCGCGGAGATGGCCAAACTCTATAAGCACGTCGTCGTACTCGGCATGGGCGGCAGTTCCCTCGCACCCGACACGCTGCGCATAACGTTCGGCAAACAAGCAGGCTACCCCGAACTGCACGTGCTCGATTCGAGCGACCCGGATCAAATTAGAACGCTCGATCGCGCGCTCGATATCGCGCAGACTTTATTCATCGTCGCGAGCAAAAGCGGCACGACGACCGAACCCGAAGCCTTCTTCCGCTATTACTACGAACGCGTGCAAAAGACGGTCGGCGCCGATTCCGCGGGCGAACATTTTATCGCGATAACCGACCCCGGCACGCAACTCGGGAAAGAAGCGACCGAAAACAAGTTTCGGCGCATTTTTGAAAATGATGCGGCGATCGGCGGTCGTTATTCGGCACTTTCGTATTTCGGAATGGTTCCGGCGGCACTCGCGGGCTACGACGTAAAAACGATTCTGGATCGCGGTCTCGGCGCGCTGCAAGCGAACGATCGCACGGCGAAGGTCTCCAGTGCTGCGGGTGTCCGTTTCGGCGCCGCGATCGGAATGTTGCAAAAGGCGGGCCGCGATAAACTCACGATCGTGACGCACCCCGAAGTCGAGGCGTTCGGCGCGTGGGCGGAGCAACTCATCGCGGAATCCACCGGCAAGAGCGGCACGGGCATCGTCCCGATCGAAGGCGAGCCGCTCGGAGCACCGCACGATTACGGCGCCGATCGCGTGTTCGTCTACGTCGGAGCCGGTCTGCCGGCACGCGCTCACGTGGCGGGCGCTATGGACGGCGGCGCCATCGAAACGCGGCTGCAAGCGCTGCAGGATGCAGGCCATCCGGTCATCCGGCTCGCGATGACGGACCATTGCGACATCGGCGAACAGTTCGCACTTTGGGAAATCGCCGTCGCCACGGCGGGAAGCGTTATCGGCATCGACGCGTTCGATCAGCCGAACGTTCAAGAGTCGAAGGATAATACGAAGCGGTTGCTCGGCGAATACAAAGAACGCGGTTCGTTCAGCGAAGCGAAGGTTCAACAATCGAACGCAGTCGCACAAATCATACCGCTTTCCGGCTCGAGCGCCCTTAAGCTCGGAGCGGATCTGCCGAGCGCCGTTGCGGCGATTTTAGAGCAAGTGAAGCCGGGCGACTACGTCGCCTTCACGGCGTACATCGAGCGCAATGACGAACACGAAGAGCAGTTGCGCGAGATCCGTCTCAAGGTGCGCAATGCATTGCGAGTCGCAACGACCGTCGGCTTCGGTCCGCGCTTTCTGCACTCGACGGGACAGTTGCACAAGGGCGGACCGAATAGCGGCGTCTTCTTCCAATTGACGACCGATGTTGCCAAAGACGACGATCTACAGATCCCGGGTATGGCCACCTTCGGCACGCTCTTGCGCGCGCAGGCGCTCGGCGATTTCGAAGCGCTCGATTCCCGGACGCGTCGCGGTACTAGGCTCAATATCACCGCGCCGCTCGAGGAAGCGCTCGAGGCCTTTTCAAATGCGGTCGACGACGCGGTTGCGGCGAAAGTTTAGCGTTTACCCTGCTCGCTAGATAAAGGATTATTAGCACGATGCAACTCGGAATGATCGGGCTCGGGCGCATGGGCGCGAACATGACGTCGCGACTCTTGCTCGATAAGCACGACATCGTCGTCTGGGATATGAGTTTGGCTGCGGTGCAACATTCCGCAAGCGAAGGCGCGGTCGCCGCGTCGTCGCTCGCCGACCTCGTCGGCAAATTAACGCCACCGCGAGCGGTATGGATCATGGTGCCGGCGGGTGCGCCGACCGACGCGACGATCGATCAGCTGCTCGCCGTACTCGCGCCGGGCGATACCATAATCGATGGCGGTAATTCAAACTTCCGGGATTCGCAAGCGCGCTGCAAAGCCGCCAAAACGAAGGGCGTCGACTTAATCGATGCGGGTACAAGCGGCGGCGTGTGGGGACTTAAGAACGGCTACTGCTTGATGGTCGGTGGCGATACCGCCGCCGTAAAACGGGTCGAACCGATCTTCATCGATCTCGCCCCGCCCGATGGTTACGCGCACGTCGGGCCGAGCGGTGCCGGACACTTCTCGAAGATGGTTCATAACGGGATCGAGTACGGCATGCTCGCGGCATACGGCGAGGGGTTCGAGATACTCGAAAAATCGGAATTCGATTATAACCTTCACCAGTTAACCGATTTATGGCTGCACGGTAGCGTCGTTCGCTCGTGGCTGCTCGAACTCGCCGAACTCGCCTTCAAAGAAGATCCTAAACTCGGCAGCATACGCGGCTTCATCGAAGATTCGGGCGAGGGCCGCTGGACGGTCGAAGCCGCCCTCGCGGAAGCCGTACCGGCTCCGGTTATTACGGCCGCGCTCTTCGCGCGTTTCTCATCGCGCGAACCGGACGCGTTCGGTGCCAAAGTCGTCGCGGCGCTTCGCAATCAGTTTGGCGGTCATTCGGTCAAACGCGAAACGGAGAAAGTGGGAGCGTAACCGACATGGCAACGGACGTCGTAACGCTCGAGCGGCCCGATCTCGCAACCGCTTTCAACCCGCTACGCGCGGGCCTAGATTCCAATAGGATCTCCGATCCGTGTTCCATCGTATTCTTCGGCGCGAGCGGCGATCTCGTCAAGCGTATGCTGATGCCGGCGATGTACAATTTGCGCCTTAGCGGCATTCTGCCGACGCAATTTGCGATTACCGGTTTCTCTCGCTCGAAGATTTCGAACGAACAATTCCGCGACCAGATGAAAAATGCCGTCGACGAATTCTCCCGAAGCGGGCCGGCCAAAGAACCGCTCTGGCCCGACTTCGCGAACCGGCTGACCTATGTCGGCGGCGACTTCGACGACGTCGACGCTTTCAAGCGACTCAAAGAACAGCTCGACGAAAACGACGAACAGCTCGGAACGGCGGGAAATCGGCTCTACTATCTTTCCACGCCGCCGACCGTTTTTTCAAAGATCATCAAACGCTTGCACGAAGCCGGGCTCGCACCTCGCGACCAGCCCAAGGGCTGGTCGCGCGTTATCATCGAGAAGCCCTTCGGCTCGAGTCTGGACTCGGCGCAAGCCCTGCAAAACGAAGTCTCCGCAGTTTTCGAAGAGAAGCAAGTCTATCGGATCGATCATTACCTCGGCAAAGAGCCGGTGCAAGATATCATGGCACTACGCTTCGCCAACGTCATGTTCGAACCGATTTGGAATCGCCTCTACATCGACAACGTCCAGATTACGGCCGCGGAAACCGTCGGCGTCGAAGGCAGAGGCGGCTATTACGATAGCTCGGGAGCGCTGCGCGACATGATTCAAAATCACGTCGTGAATCTGCTCGCACTCGTCGCGATGGAACCGCCGATCTCACCGAGCGCCGACCACATTCGAGATGAAAAGTTCAAGGTGCTCTCGGCATTGCGGGAGATACCTTTGGACGAAGTGCCACGCATGACGGCGCGCGGGCAATACGGCATGGGGCTCATGCAAGGGAAGCCCGTGCCCGGGTATCGCGAAGAACAGAGCGTCAATCCGGAATCGACGACCGAGACATATGCTTGCGTAAAATTCTTTATCGACAATTGGCGATGGGCGGGCGTCCCGTTTTATCTGCGAAGCGGTAAACGTTTAGCCCGCAAGCATTCCGAGATCGCCGTGACGTTCCGTTCGATTCCGCACCGCATCTTCGGCGAGACGGGCGACCAAATCGAATCCAATACGCTCGTCATGAAAATACAACCCGAAGAGGGCGTCTCGATCCGCTTCAATGCGAAGGTGCCCGGCCCGAAGACGCACATCCGCGGCGTGACGATGGATTTCAATTACGGAACCGGGTTCGGCGTCGTTTCGGCGCCCGCATACGAACGACTGATCGGCGATGCGATGCGCGGAGACGCGACGCTCTTCACACGGTGGGACGCCGTGCAGCAAGCGTGGAGCGCCGTCACGCCGATCATGGAGCGCTGGAGCGAAGCGCGCGTTATCGATTTCCCGAATTACCTTGCCGGTAGCCAGGGGCCGCAGAATGCAGATGCCCTGCTCGTTGCCGACGGTCGCGAATGGAGACGTATCTAAATGGCGATCCAACATTCGGATTCCGTTACCGACACCGCCGCCGTGTTGACGCGACTTTCCGAGTCGCGTCGGGAAGCGGCCGGGGCCGGGGGCTCGGGTGCTGCCTCGATTGCAACGATGAACTTTATCGTCTTCGTCGACGACCCCGCTCACCGCGAGTGGGTCCTCGAGCGGGCGCTCGTCGTCGTCGACAAACACCCGGCCCGCTTGATCGTACTCGACTCGACCGATGCGACGAGCGGCGTGGACGTCTCGACCACCGCGCAGCCGCGTGGCGGCGCGCTCGTCATCAACGAGCGCGTCAATATCGGAGTGAAGCCGCTCGATCATGGAACGATCATAAGCCTGATTGCGGAGCTGAGCGTTCCGGAAATCCCGATTATCCTTTGGTGGAGCGGCGCGCGGTTGCTACAGAGCCGAACGTTTTCGGGACTCGCGCAACAAGCACAGACGGTTCTGGTCGATTCGTCGGGCAAAGCTCGCGGCGAGGAAACGATTCACGAACTCGGTGAGTTTCTCACGCGTTTCGCGGACGTCCGGTTGCAAGATCTCGCATTCATGCGCTTGGCACCGTGGCAAGATATGATCGCACAATTTTTCGACGACCCCGCTTTACGCGAAGATCTTTTTTCGATCGATGCGCTCGAGATCGAATCGGGCTCCGATGCGGAAGCGCTCTATCTCGCAGGCTGGCTCGGAAGCCGGCTTTCTTGGGAGCCGTCGGGACGCGATACATTCCGCGACCGTAACGGGGCCACGATTCCATTTACGAAGATCGCGAAGGGCGATACGCGGCGTGTGATGTCGGTCGTCTTGCGTGCCGCAGAGTCGACATACCGTGCGGAACTATCGGATAACGATGAGAGCGTGGTGTGTTTGTCCGTCGAGGGTGCCAAGGCGAAACCCATGTGGCACGTTCCGTTGCAAAATATTACCAATACCGCGCTTATCGAACGCGCGATCATCGAGAACGTCCGCGATCAAATTTTTGAGACGTCGCTGCTGACCGTCCGCGAATTCTTACAATGAATACGGAGCATTCCGCTCTAAGCGTCTTCGACGATGCGCCGTCGCTGGCAGAAGGGTTGGCGAAGCACGTCGTCTCCCTCGGAGCCGAAGCGATCGAACGCCGGGGACGCTTCGATATCGCCCTCGCCGGCGGCTCGACGCCGCTCGCGATGTACGCGCTGTTACATACGGATGAGCGCCGGGCAGCAATGGATTGGAGCCTCGTGCGCTTCTTCTTCGGCGACGAGCGGTGCGTGCCGCCGGACGATGACGAATCGAATTACAAAGCCGCGAAAGAAACGCTGCTGGACCCGCTCCAGATCCGGCCGCATGCCGTGTTTCGTATGCTCGGGGAGGCGGAGCCCGCTAAAGCCGCGCAACTCTACGTCGACGCGCTAAAGCAAGAGCTCGGCATCGAACCGATCTTCGATCTCGTGCTTCTCGGAATGGGCCCCGACGGCCACACGGCGTCCCTGTTTCCCGGCGCCGATCCGGCGACGGACGATGCCGAACTCGTCCGGGCGCCATGGGTCGAGAAGCTCTCGATGCACCGCATAACGATTACGCCGCACGTTATCAACGGTGCACGTAACGTCGCGATCGCCGTGACAGGCAGCGACAAAGCGGATATCCTTGCGACCGTTCTGAACGGGGAGTATCGCCCGAGCGATTACCCCATCCAAATTGTCGCACCGCGCTCCGGCCACCTAACATGGTTCGTCGACCGTGCCGCGACAGCGAAACTCAAATAAAAAGGCCGAGCGTGAAGCCCGACCTTTCGTTATTTCGTTGGACGATTTACCGTCGCGCAACTCCGCCGAGCTGCGTTTGCGACTGCGAGGCTGAAACGACCCGTAAACGCTCCTGAAAATTTGCGAATACCGCGTCGAGCGCCGCCAGTTCACCAATGGCCGGGCGCCGCTCCGCCCGAGCTTGAAGGCGCGCGGGAGCGGTAGCCGGTGAAAGATCGAAATTCGCGAGATGCTCCGGAGCGGTTCCCGTTCCAAGATAGCGACCTTGATCGTCGAAGTTGACGCTGAACTGCCCGTTATTCGGATCGTCGTTCATCGGCGCACCGATAAACGGAGCAGGTAGCAACGGAGCCGACACCGCCGGTGGATCCGCGCGCACCGCGAGAGGCGCCGCAACCGCAGCAGCCGCCAGTGCCATAATCATCGTCGCTCCGAGCATTTTCATATCCGAGGCCCTCTTAAGCCTTAGCAACGGAATACCCAAGAGGTCGACCCTCCACACGCGTACGACAGCTATTTTTTAAGCAGATCGGGCACGGCACCCTGAGGTGCCGAACCGAGAGAGCTCACGTCGACGTTGTTCTTAGAAAGAATGTCGCCCGTGACGCGATCGAGTTCGACGAGCGAATTCGCAACATCCGTCTGTGCCTGTAATTCACGGTTGCGTTCGTTTGCGAGCGTCACTTGACGCTGCAGGACGAAGTACGTCGTCGACGTGCCGGCGCGGAATCTTCGCACTTCACTCGCCTCGACTACTTCGGCCGCCTCTCGAGCGGCGGTCGCCGCGATGAGGCGCGCCCGCGCGGACCGATACGATTGCACCCCGTTACGCGACTCGGTTTGCAGGCGCTGGACGAGCGCGACTTCCTGCGTGACGATGGAAGCGCGTTGTTCGACCGAGGCTTCGTAATTCGCCTTGGCAACGCGATCGCTTAACGGAAAACCGATCGTGGCCGCTATCTGATATTGCGGATACTGTCCGGCAAGCGCGCTCTTATATGCCGTTCCGATATTGCCGACGCTATTGGGTTGCAGCGGCGTATTGAGGCTGCCGCCGTTGATCGGCACGAGCGGAGGCAAGCCCGGCGCTGCCGCATTCGCGCGCGCGATGAGCGCGTTGATCGACGTAATCTGGGCCCCGATTACGGAGAAGAGGGGAGTGCTCTGCAAGTTTGACGGGCTTCCCGCGAAGCCGTTCTCCGTCACGCCGATGTTGAGATCGACCTGCGGCCGCGTCTGATCCTTGTCGTAGGCAACGCGCACGTCTTGACTGCGCAGATTATCGCGCAGCTGCGCGATCTCGGGGCGATTCTTAAGCGCCGCCAGCATGACGTCTTCGAGTGCCGGCTCCGCGGGCGTCATACCGACGGGCGTCGTCGGAACCAAATTCGCAACCCATACGGCGTCGGCCGGATCGCTCAAGATTAGCTGCTTGATCTGATTTTGGCTCGTCGCGACGCTTTGAATCGCGGCGTACACGCTATACTGGAATTCGCTAACCTGCTGATCGGATTGAACGACGTCGACAGGTGCCGCTTGGCCCGCCTTGACGAGCCGTCCGTTCGATTGCGTTTGCGCCTGTGCCTGACGTAACGCATCTTCCTGGATGCCGACGTTCTTCCATGCGGCGACCAAATTGTCGTAAGCGACCGTCACGTTGTTAATCGTATCGGAGGCCGTGAGTAGTGCGTCGTCGCTAGCCTGCTGCGAATCGATGCGCGAAAGTTGAATCTGTTCCCGCACCGCATCGATCGCGCGACCGCGCGCGAGTGGTTGAGAGTACGTCAGTTCGAAAGCGGTTTGATAATACGGATTATAGGCGTCGTATAGATTATTGTTATCGATACGCTGGGCCGACGTCGAGGCCGAAATACGGCCGCCGCTTCCCGTCAAACCCGATACGCCGACGCTCGAACCCGCGGTGACGACTTGGTTGGGTGCGCCGCCCGCTCCCGTATTAAATGGGGAGAGCGCGGGCGTGGTTTGGACTGTATACGACGGCTGGATCTGCAGTTGCAGTTCGTACGCACCGGCCGCCGAGACGATACGATACGCGGCGACGCGACGGTTCGATTGCGATACGGCGAGGTTCGTATTATGTGCGAGCGCCATACCGATCGCGTCTTGCAGCGTTAGGCCGACGAACGGCTCGCCCGTGCCGACGATGGCGCCCGAAGGCGGCGCCGTATTCCCCGGAGCGGCGGTTTCGAGTGCCGGCACCGGCGGCAGGACGAGCGCGTTCGTCGCAATCGGCTCCGGCGGCGCGATGAGTGCGGGGCTTGTGGTCGGTACGGGGACGGGGCTATTGCTAGCCGCGGGCGCCGGACTCGCTTGTGCGACGCGCATGGCGCCCGCGGCGTGCGGAAGCGCCGCGACCGTGAGCGCCGCGAGATACATGAACGAAGGTAGCACTACGTTTTATTTGACCTTAACCGAGGTCTCGACGGAGAGCCCGGGGCGTAACGGATACTTCGGATCGGGATGATCGAAGAGGATGCGCACGGGCAAGCGCTGCGTGACCTTAACGAAGTTGCCGGTCGCGTTTTGAGCCGGCACGAGGCTGAACGTATTTTCCGATGCCGGCGAAAGATCTTGAACGTGACCGGTAAATTTGACGCCTTTGTACGCATCGACGTTGATGTCGACTTGGTTTCCGTTGCGCATATGGCCGATCTGCGTTTCTTTAAAGTTCGCCGTGATGTAGATCGAGCGCGGAACGATCGTGAGTAACGAGACGCCGGGAGCGACGACCGCGCCGATCTCGACGTTCTTTTGACCGACGTATCCGGAGATCGGAGCCGTGATCCGAGTGTAGTTCAGATTGTCCTTCGCGGTTTTGAGCTGCGCGAGCAGCGAGCCCGTTTGTGCGCCCTGCGCCTGCGCCGTCGCTTGCTGCGCGCCGACACGGCTCGGCGCGCTGCTTTCGGCGAGCTTTCCTTGCGCCGTCGTGAGCTGCGCTTGCGAGACGCCGATCTGGGCCGCTTGACTCGAGCTTGCGAAGCGTTGCGAGTTTAGTTTTTCAACGTTCTGCTGTAGCGTCGCTTGGGCCGCCGCGACGTTGGCACGCGCTTGCGAATAACTCGAACGCGCTTGTGCGTACGTCGCGCGGTCGGCGTCGAGCTGCGTTACGGCGACGTCACCGGTAGAAACGAGCGAGCTCGTGCGGGCGAGATCCGCCTCGGCGCGTTTGAGCTGTTGCAGCGCTCCAGGCAGCCCCGCCTGCGCGGCTTTGAGCTGCGCTCTCGCCGTATCGACGGCGGCAGATGCGACCGCAATCTGTTGATCGGAGGAACGCGCCTGCTGCGAGGCGCTCGTAATGCCGGCACGCGCTTGATCGATTGCGCCCGCATTTTGTAAATTCTGCGCGTTCTGCGTGGCGCGCGTCAGCGTCACGTTCGCGAGCGCTGCCTGCGTCGATGCGCGCTGCGCTTCGACGGCGGCTGCCGCTTGCGCGTAGCGGTTGCCTTCGTCGGTATCCTCGAGTTCGATCAGCAATTGGCCTTGGTGCACTTGCTGATTCGTATCGACGAGCACGCGATCGACGCGTTCGGCAATCTTGCTCGTTACCTGGACTTGATCGGCGTCTATCGTCGCGTCGTCCGTGGTCTCATGCGTCGTAGCGTAGGCGAAATAGCGAACGGCGAAGATAATCACGAAGACCAGTGCGACGATGCCGAGCGCAATTAGCAATAAGCGCACCGCGGGACTCGGTCCGCTTCGCGCCTTCGTCTCGGTCTCGGTGCGGCCGGGTGCGCCCGCGGCTGCGGGTGCCGGGCCTTGACGTGTCCCTTCCATTACTTCACTCGCGCTCCATTGAGAAAGATATCGACCATAACGGCAACGATTTGCTCCTGCGGCAAGCCGCCGAGTTCGGCCCACATCGTACGGGCCATGATATAGGAAAAGAAGAGAGACATGAACGTTAGACCGAGCATTTTCGGCTCGCCTTGTAATTCGCCCGCCGCAACTTTCTCCGCAAAGAAAGACGTCAGACGCAACCGCGCGGCCGTCGGAACCCGCCAAGCACAGGTCGTGCCTTCCGGATTCGCTATCTCTTCGGCCATGGCAACTTTAATAAGATCTTCTTTACGCCGGACGATCTCGACTGCATATTGCCCGAGTAAGAGCAACTGTTCTTCGATCGTCGCGCACCGGCGCACGTGATCGAGCGCTTCGGGTAGCGCGGACTCCGCGTTGAAGTGATCGAGCATCGCATCGAGCAACTGCTGCTTCGTGCCGAAATGCCGAAAAACCGTCGCTTCGTTAACCTCGGCCCGATCGGCAACGGCCCGCGTCGTCGTGCCGCGGCTGCCTTTGCTCGCATAGAGGGCGCGCGTCGCGGCTAGAATGCGCTCGCGTGTGTCCGTAACGCCGCCGCGTTGCGCGAGGTCCGTCGCCGGTATCACGTCAGTGTTTTCCACGCGTGAATACGCTGTCGTCGATGGCTACGTTGGTTCGATAATCGGCATACGTGGCTTCTGCTGCGGCGTGCACGAACGGAATGTGGATCGTCGCGTGTTGCTTAGCGAGCACGGCGAAGCCGCCGACCGATTGATAATCCTGCGACATGGAAATGACGCCACCGTTGTAGTAATACCATTCCATTCGATCGATTCTCCACGTAACGGGATCGATCGCGACATCCTCGTGGTCGATCATTCCGCGAACCTTCTGCACGAGCCTCATAACGAGATCGCGATGTCCGCCGACGGACTCCTCGCCGACGAGCGCGATATCGAAATGACGGGTCCAACCGGACGGGTCGCCGATATCGGAATAGATCTTATCGAATCCCTTCGCATAGCGCGGCACGCTGTCGAAAATAACTTCGTAATTGTTGGGCCGTTTAAAATACGTCGTTCCGTCGAGATGCTGCGACACATACGGGAAGCTGCGAAGATGCACGTCGACGCTCACCGCAGCCTGATAGGACCGCATCTCCGCATTCTGCGCGACGATGTTCGCGACGATCTCTTGCGGAGACGCCTCGGGATTTGCCGACGCTTGGCCCGAAACGACGCCGAACAGCAGGCCGAACAGCGCGGCGATAAAGCGCCTGCGCATGGCGGGACGGAGCCGAGCGGGCGGCGGAACGGAGATCTCCGTGGCCGCGACCGGCGCTTCCACCTTAAAAATTTTGTCGAGTCCCGTGAGCGACAGCGATTGCAACACGAGCGGCTGGCGAGCGCGCAACACGATACTCGCGCCGTGCTGACGCGCCTCGCGCAGGAGCGTTATCAAAAGCGAAAGAGCGGGCGTTTCGAGATCGCCGAGCGCGTCGATATCGAGTGCGAGTTCGCGCGTGCCACGCGCGAGTTCGCGTTCGACGTTCGAGCGGATCGCGAAGATCGCATCCGACGTGAGTGGTGGGGAAAGGGTGCAAGTGGACAAATCCGCAACCTCGGCACCGGCCGTAGTCAAGTGGGTACTTGCATGCAACATAACATAGCAAATCGTCTCATGCAAGTGCTTACTTGCATTCGGCGCGCGTGACCGAGCGGGACGTCGAAACGCGGCTCGAGGCGGCCGGACTTGCCGGAGCGACGGCGATCGTCGAACCACTGCTCGGCGGGACGCCCGTCCGCTTGCGGGCCGAAGCGTCGATGTATCCCGCGAGCATGATCAAGGTGCCGATCGCCATGGTTCTCGAGGGTGAGTTTGCCTCCGGCACCCGCCGCCCGAGCGATATGGCTACGGTAGAGCCCGGCCAGTGGACCACGGACGACGCGCCGTCGCCCTTCGCCGTCGGCTCGCGCGCCAGCCTCGCGACCTACGCGAGTGCGATGCTTTCCGCTTCGAACAACGTCGCGACCAACGTGCTGATCGACGTGCTCGGGCGAGAAGCGTCGACGCGCGCGTGCGCCGCGCTCGGTTTACGCGCGACGGCGGTGCGGCGCAAGCTATCGGGCAGTCTGCCGCTCATCGACGATCGCGAGGCGACGGGGCGCAACACGCATCCGGCGGACGATGCCGCGCTACTGTTGCGGCGCATCGCTCGAGCCGCGCGCTCGGGCCGCAGTTGGATTTACGAAGCGCTCGAGCGGCAGATCTGGAATGAAAAGCTCGCGGCAGGCTGGCTGCCGGGCGACGTCTTCGCTCATAAGACGGGAGACACGGACGATACCTCCCACGACGGCGGCATACTCACGGTTCCGGACGGACGGCAATATGTCGTCGTCGTGTATACGACGCTGCCGTCGGTGCCCGCGACGGCGGAGCGTTTCGCCGCATTCGCGCGGGCGCTGCGCCCGCTGCTGCTGCTTACGTAATCATCACTCCGCATCACCGAGCGCGAACGACGCTCCCGCCGTGATGCCACCCGCCGTATACAGAGCGACCGTCAGTGCCTGCGTGAGCGGTGTACGGCTCGTCGTCACGGCCGCGAGGCCGAGGCGCGGCGGCAGCGCGACGGCGCCTATTCCTGCGAGAATCCCGAGCAGCGTGCCGCTCGCCCGAGCGCGGCTCCGGCCGCCGGCTGCGGCAAGCGAAAAGTAGGCGGTGTTCGACGCAAGATCGCCGAGCAGCGTTACGACGTAGAGCGTGCGCCCCGTGGGAGCCGCGCTACCGAACGCGCCGAGCATTTTCGTGAGCGCTTGCATGCCGAGTAAATCGACGCGCGGGGCTTCGCGCGTACGGCGACGGACGACCTCATGCAGGACGTTGGTCGTTACGGCGCCGGCCGCGCCCGCGAGCCACGCGTTCATTGGCCTTGCCAATCGGTGAAGAGGGCCGGGACGCGGTACGGCGGCCCGACTTCGATCGCGATATCCGTATGCTGTGCGAGTTCGATCTTGCGTGGATCCCCGCCGTAGGGATGTCCGTCGACGTAAACACGCATGCCGCCGGGTTTCGTTCGCGCGGACGCCGCGAGCGTGGCCGAAAGCGGCTCGCCCCAGATATCGAAAAACTGACCGAGCGTATACGTGCGAAACGTCGGTGACTCGACGTGAATGATTCCGTTCGGGGTGTGGGTGTGCAACCAGTAGAGGCACGCTCCGACGATCGGTCGCCCGACGTCGTCCGGCACGGCGACGGCTCGCCCGCGATCGAAAATGGCGAGATGCTGGTGAATGTGAAAAACGGCGCCTTCGGCTTGTTCGCAGCGAATGCCGTCGATCGGTTCGCCCGTCGGAGCGGCCGCGGCGGCAATTCCCACCCAGAGAATGCACGCGCCGAACGTGGCGACGGCGACGCGTGAGAAAAAGCTCATGCGATCCGGTTCGGTTCACGGCGAATCCATTCTTTTCGCGCCGGCCGAACGTCGCGAGGGTTCGCGAACGACTCGCAAAACGTTGCGCCGATGATCCGCCGCTCGTTCTTTTCGTGCGCCGTCGCGCTATGCTCCATCGCATCGCTCTTGCCGTTAGCGGCGACTGCAGCGAACCGCTTCACGCCGGACGACGTGAATCGAATCGTCGGCCTTTCGTCGCCGCAGTTGTCGCCCGACGGTAAGCACGCGATCGTCGTCGTGAGCCGGATCGACTCGGACGGCGATAAATACGACCGCGAGCTCGACGCGATCGACGTGCGCACGCACGAGCGTCGTCCGCTCACTTACCATCGCAAAGGGCTTGCCGACCCGGCGTTCTCTCCGCAAGGCGACCGGATCGCGTTCTCAGCCGACGACGGCACGGGAGACGATGCGAAAACGCAGATATTCGTGCTGCGGCTCGATGGGGGAGACGCGCGACCCGTCTCTGCCGCCCCCGAAGGTGTCGAGCAATTCGCATGGCGCCCCGACGGCGCGGCCTTCGCTTACGTCGCCGAAGATGCGAAGCCGAAGCTCACCGCACCGGCGAAGTTTCGCGACTCGTTCGTCGTTGCGAACAATCCGATCACGGCGCATGAAGCGGCCCGGCCGCTGCACCTCTGGACGCAACCGCTTCAAGGCGGCGCGGCGAAACAGCTTACGAACGACCCGGTCCGTAGCGTCGTCGGCGGAGAAGCGGCGGGCGCCGTAACCTGGTCGCCGGACGGCAAGACGCTCGCGTTCGCGCTCGCACCGGATGCGGTCTTGAACGACGCATCGCGGGCGCGCGTGGCGCTGCTCGACGTCGCGACCGGAACGACGCGCTATCTTACCGCGCACACGGGCTACGAGAGCGACCCGCGCTTTTCACCCGACGGCACGCGCATCGCCTACGCTCACTCGACGGGCGATAGTCAAATCACGCTCGCGCAAACGTACGTGACGCCCGTCGCGGGCGGCGAGGGCTCGCCCGTGACTGCCCGCTACGATCGGGCGGTGCACGACTTCGCTTGGTCGCCCGGCGGCGACGGCGTCTATTTCACGTGCAACGACGGCACGCGCGTCGCGCTCGGCCATGCGTCGCTCGGCGGTGGGACCGAACGCATCGAGCTCGGCGACGTGGAGATCGTCTCGCCGCTCGCCGGAGCGCTCGCGAAAGACGGCAGCCTCGTCTTCGTCGGTACGACGAACCGTTCGCCTTCGGAACTCTATTACCGTAGCGGGCGCGGTGCGGTGCCTGTCGCACTTACGAATTACAACGCCGGTATTGCGGCGCTCGATCTCGCGCAGAGCGAAACCGTTTCTTTTCGCAGCGACACGGGCGTGAAGGCGGACGCCGTGTTGCTGACGCCGCCCGGCTTCTCGGCTGCGAAAACGTATCCGCTCGTGCTGTTGATTCACGGTGGTCCGACCTCGGCTACGACGCGCGCTTTCAATCGTCTCGGCCAGCTCATGGCGGCGCGCGGCTGGCTCGTCCTCGAACCGAATTACCGCGGCAGCGACAACCACGGGCTCGCCTATCAGAGCGCCGTCCGCTACGATCCCGAAGACGGGCCGGGGCGCGACGTCGACGCGGCAGTTGCCGCCGTGCGCGCGCGCGGTATCGTCGATTCCAACCGCATAGCCGTGTCGGGCTGGTCGTACGGCGGGATTATGACGGCATGGATGGTCACGCACTACCACTATTGGAAGGCCGCCGTCTCGGGCGCCTCGGTCAACGATTGGAGTACGGATTATTCCGTTGCGGACGATTCCGATTCCGACGCCGCGCTATTCCGTAGCGGACCGTGGGCGAGCCCGGCGGCACGCGCCGAATACGATCGAGCCTCGGCCGTTACGTATGCGAAGGACGTCACGTCGCCCGTGCTGATCCTAAGCGACGTCGGCGACAATCGCGATCCGATCGCCACATCGTACGAGTTCTACCACGCACTCAAAGATAACGGCAAAGACGTTACGTTCGTGGCGTGGCCGGTCGCCGGGCATTTTCCGGGCGACCCCGTGCGCACGCTCGACGTCTACACGCATTGGATCGATTTTATCGCCGGGCGTTTTTAACCGCCGAGCCGCGCTGTCCCGGAAGTAGACCGACTTCGCTAATCGAAGTGCGCGACGATGGATGAGGTACGGGTAATCGACATCGCGGCCGCCCTTGCGGGACCGGCCGGACTCGCGCGCGTCGCTGCGGAAATCGGCGCGGCGGCGCGCGGAATCGGTTTCTTCTCCGTTTCGGGTCACGGTGTGCCGGAGACGCTCGTCGCGGAGATGTTCGCCGCCGCGCGTGCGTTCTTCGCGTTGCCTGCGAAGACGAAAGACGAACTCGCGATCGAGAAGTCGCCGCAGTATCTCGGATACGCGCGCATGGCGTTCGAAAAGCTCGATCCTTCGAAGCCGGGCGATGCCAAAGAGTCGTTTAATATGAGCCGGGAGCGTGCGCCGGACGATCCCGATCTTCTCGCCGGCACGCCGTTCGTCGGCCGCAATCAATGGCCGGACGATGCAAAGTTTCGGGAGACGATGCTGCGGTATTTCGATGCACTGTTTGCCGTCGGGCTTACGGTGCACCGCGCGATCGCAACCGACCTCGGGCTGCCTGCCGATTACTTCGCTGCGGCTTACGATCGGTCGCTCTCGGCCCTGCGCGTCTTGCGTTATCCGCCACATCCCGGCGCCTTCGATGGGAACCGATTCGGCGCGGGCCCGCATACCGATTACGGTGGCGTGACGCTGCTCGCGCAAGACGACGTGGCGGGTTTAGAAGTGCGCCGCCGGGACGGCACGTGGATCGAAGTCGCGCCGCTCCCCGGAACGTTCGTCTGTAATATCGGCGATGCGATGATGCGCTGGACGAACGACGTTTACGTTTCCAACGCCCACCGCGTCGTGAACCGGTCGGGGCGCGAACGCTATTCCGCCGCGTTCTTTTGCGAACCGAATCCGGACGCGGTCATCGCGTGCCTGCCGGGGTGCCTGCGCGAGGGCGAAGCTGCGAAGTATGCGCCGATCGCTTTCTCGGACTATCTGCGTTCGCGGCTCGAACCGACGTACGCCTGATGCCGGCCGACTACGAAGGTCTCGCGACTTTTGCGAAATGCGCCTACCTCGAGACGGCGGACGATCTCGAACGAGCGCGGCCCGACGTCGCAATCGTCGGAGCGCCGTTCGATATCTCGACGACGTACCGCCCGGGCGCGCGTTTCGGTCCGCGGGCGCTTCGGGCGCAAGCGTATCATCCGGGCACCTATCATCTCACGCTCGGCGTCGAGATCTTCGACACGCTGCGCGTCGTCGATTATGGCGACGCGCACTGTCCCCATGGCCAGACCGAACGGAGTCACGCCAATATCCGCAAGCGCGTGGGCGAGGTCGCATCGCGCGGCATCGTGCCCGTCGTTATCGGCGGCGACCACTCGATCACGTGGCCGTCGGCGACCGCCGTCGCCGACCGCTACGGCTGGGGCAAAATCGGCATCGTGCACTTCGACGCTCACGCCGATACGGCCGACATCATCGACGGCAACCTTGCTTCGCACGGCACGCCGATGCGCCGGCTCATCGAATCGGGCGCCGTCCTCGGCCGTAACTTCGTGCAAGTCGGTTTACGCGGCTATTGGCCGCCGGCCGACACGTTCGCGTGGATGCAGGAGCAAGGCATGCGCTGGCACTTCATGCAGGAGGTACTCGACCGCGGCATCGTGCCCGTCATGCAACAGGCCGTGAGCGAAGCGATGGAAGGCTGCGACGCGATTTACGTCAGCGTCGATATCGACGTACTCGATCCGGGTTTCGCACCCGGCACCGGAACGCCCGAACCCGGCGGCATGACGCCGGCCGACCTCTTGCAAGCGGTGCGCATGCTCGCCACGACCGCTAACGTCGTCGCCCTCGACGTCGTCGAGGTATCGCCGCCGTTCGATCATGCGGATCAGACGATCAATAACGCGCATCGCGTCATCTTCGAGATGCTCGCGGGCTTAGCATATAAGCGATTGCGGCGCCCGGCATCGTAGTGCGCCACGAAATGCGTGTCTAGGGGACCCCGGAGTTCCGCCGCTTTCGTCTTCATTGCGAGCAAACCGCGTTACCCGCCGTACCGCGCGACGATCTCGCGCGCGAGCGATACGGCGGCCGACCGGACGGCGGCGGGCTCCACGATCTCGGCTTCGGCGCCCCACTTCATCGCCCAGCGGACGAATTCGCTCGGGTCCGAAACGACGTACGCGATCTCGATGCCGCCATCCGGTAGTTCGGTAAGCGTTCGTTCGCGCACGACTCGGTCCGCGCGCGCGGCACCCGCTATCACCGCGGAATAACGCACCACGACGCGCGTGACGTCGCCCGAATCCATGATACCGCTGACCGAGCGCGCGGCGAAGCCTTCGATATCGAAATCGTCCGGAATCGAATAACGCTGCGGCGACATGCGTATCTCCGTAATGTTTTCGAGCGCGAACACGCGCTTGGCGCCGCGACCGCGATCGTGCGCGACCGCGTACACGCGGCCGCCCGAGACGACGAAGCCGTATACGTCGACGTGGCGTTGCGAGCGTTTGGCGGATTTGTCGACGTAGGCGAAACGCACGCTTTGCCGGTCGCGCTGCGCCCGTTGCAACAGGTCGAAGTTCGCGCTGCTTTCGCCGTCGAGCTTCGGATCTGCGAGGTGGACGCGTACCGAAGATTTGGTCGCCGCACGATTCGTCCCGGTACTCGCGACGCCGGTTAGTTTTCCGGCGACTTCATCCATCGACGCGCCGATATTGCCGCCGAGCGACGTCGCGATACCCTTGAGCGCGAGCAATCCGAATAGCTCGTTCCCCGAAAGCTCGAGCCGGCGTAACGAATAGCCCGCATCGAATCCGTACGTGCCGCTCTCGCGATCGTAGCGCCAAGGAAACCCCGCCTCGGCGAGCGTCGCGAGATAACGGCGCAGACTTCGCGTACTCGGCGGTTGCTCCGGATCGATTCGCGTTTTAAGCGCTTCGAGAGAATAACGGCCCTCATCGATTGCAGCGAGCAATCGCAGCAGCAGGGCGATCTTCGGCGTTTTCGTCATGACGGCACGAACGCTATGCGAGCAACGCGTCCGCGAGTTCGCCGAGATCGCGCACGGCGAGATCGAGGCCCTGCGCCGCAACCAGATCCGCGCGCTGCGCCGGTCCGTATTCCGCCCTGCGGCCGACGAAGGCCGTGCGTAAGCCGAGTTCCGCGGCGGCATGCAAATCGGAATTATGCGCGGCTACGAGCATGACGTCTTCGGGCTCGAGACCGAGTAACTTCACCGCTCCGAGATACGTCTCTGCATCGGGTTTGTAATGCTCGAACGATTCTGCCGAGAACAACACGTCGAAGCGTAAATCCGCGAAGCGCATGAGGTCGATAAGCAACGCGACGTTTCCGTTGGAAAGCGTGCCTACAACATAACGCGTTCGCAAGCGCGCGAGGTTATCGCGCACGTCGGGCCAGGCAGCCAGCTCGTGCCAGCGCGCGACGATCCACTCGCTTTCACTGCGCTCGAGCGGCGGCAGTTCGAAACGCACGGCGAGTTCGCGAAGCGACGCCGCATGTAATTCATCGAGATTGCGCCACGGCGTCTCACCGCGCCGCACGCGATCCATCGAGGGCGCGTACGCCGCGCGCCATGCATCGACGAACGCTTCCCAATCGCACACGACGGCGCGTTCCGTGCCGAACTCGTGCAGCGCCCGCGCGATACTCGTACGCCAATCGAATAGCGTTCCGAAGACGTCGAACAACAAGGCGCGCACGACCGGTACGGCCATCTACCGCACCCGCCGCTGGGTTCGCCCGGTCGGGAGCCGGGGTACCGTCGACATGGGGTTCGGTATGATAAAGGACACGCAATCGTTTTCTATTAGCGCCTCGCGCTCGCCCGTTCGAGAGGTTACGAAGCGGATGAAACATTGAAAGAACCCGGCAGCTACATGGCTACGAGAAACGCATGGAGGTTCTTACGAATGATCAAACCACACACGACCGACCCCCGCCCCGAGTCCCTGCCGACCACGATCCGCGAGCCGAAACGCGACGGAAACTTCTCCGGCTGGGGCCCGCGCTTACGCTTCTGATTTTACTCGTCTAATTTTACTCGGGATCTGCGAATAGTAGTTCGAGATCCTCACGCGTGAGCGACTTCGCAAGCGCTCCGTCCGCCTTAATTACGTTGCGAGAAAGATTCGATTTACGCTCGGCGAGCGCGCGAATCTTCTCCTCGACCGTACCGCTCGACACGAGCCGGTACGCCGTAACGGCGCGATGCTGACCGATACGGTGCGTGCGGTCGATCGCCTGACGCTCGACGGCGGGATTCCACCACGGATCGTACAGGATCACGTAGTCGGCCGCCGTCAGCGTTAGACCCACGCCGCCGGCTTTGAGCGAACAGAGAAAAATCGGCGGACCGTCGGGCTGCATGAAACGCGCGACTTCGTCTTGCCGATCCTTATCTTTGGTCGACCCGTCGAGGTATCCATAGGTAACGCCACGCCGCTCGAATTCCGCGCGCATGATGCGTAACATCGAGGCAAACGCACTGAAAACGAGCAAGCGATGGCCGCCCGAAAGTATCTCGTCGACCGTCTCTAAAAATGCCTCGAACTTCGCGGAAGCATCGGGTTCGGTCA
>CAXTIY010000010.1:4266-22440 GCA_964244215.1 uncultured bacterium | reverse complement strand
CTTGCGTCGCGGCATGCGCTATTCGATCGGAGCGGAAGTCGACAACGACCCGCGCAGCCGCCCCGATGCTCAAAACATCGTCGATGCGATGCGCCCCGACGGCATCGTACGGTCCGTTCATTTCCTGCCGATCAAACATCCGCAACATGGCGAATGGATGTGGCCCTTCGATAACCCAGAATTCCGCGACGTCTACGATCTGGTCGGAACGGAAGAGACGTGGGAACTCTACATGGCGACGTTGCTCGATGCGATCGAGAAGTTGCCGGGGCATATCGTCGGCCACTTCTACGTGCCGGCGAAATTCGGTCATTGGCCGAGCGACGAGGTTCTCGAGGCCTATGAAGACCGGCTCCTCGACGCATGCGCCGAGCGCGGTATGGCAATCGAAATCAACTCCCGTTATTACTACAAGCACGCGGTCGACGACGAAGCGCAACTCGAAAAATATGCCGCCGCCAACTTGCGTCTCATGCGCAAGGCGAAAGAAAAGGGCGTGCTCGTCGCCGTCGGTTCCGACGCTCACAGCCCGAAAGACCAAGGCCGCGGTTTCAGCGAAGTACTCGCGCTTTTAGATTCCGCCGAAATTAACGAAATAGCTTTCCCGATCGACGGTCGTCTCGCGCGCGTCGCGCTGCGTGCGACCGAAGAATTGCGCCAAGCGAGTTCGAAAGCCACCCGCGAAGAACGCGCTTCTTCCGTGCCCATTCCGGGAACGGAACAAGCCGAGCCGGATGAGGATGACGAGAACGGCGACTCATCCGAGCGTCCCGAGGCCCCCGCGCCCGCCGCGGCAGCGGCGACGCCGAAGAAGCGACCGTCTCGAGCGAAGAAACCGCGCGTTGCAGAGACGCCGACGGGCGACGCCGAGCAACCGCCGGAGCGAGCTGCGGTAGCCGCGGCGCACGAAGTTGCGGCCGCGCAAACCCCGGAACCGGAACCGTCCGAGGAGCCCGAGGAAAAGCCGAATCCGGGGGCGGCAGTCGTCGAGGCGATCGCGACCGTCGCGAAGCGCGTTACGCAGAAGTTAGCCGAAACGCTGCAGTCTCGGGGCGCGGACGAGGGCGTAGAATCGGCGGACGCAGCACGATCGGAGGAGCCGGCGGAGCCCGCGATCGCGGAGCCCGAGGCTGCGGTTGCGGAGCAGCCGGCCCTCGAACACGTTGACGCGCAGACACAGGTTCAAGCGACCGATTCCGCTCAGCCGGCGCCGCCCGAGCCGCCTACCGCGGA
The DNA here is from genome assembly GCA_964244215.1 of uncultured bacterium. Lineage (GTDB taxonomy): Bacteria > Vulcanimicrobiota > Vulcanimicrobiia > Vulcanimicrobiales > Vulcanimicrobiaceae > CAXTIY01. The sequence goes on along the minus strand of CAXTIY010000010.1, from coordinate 21,207 downwards.
GGTAGCGCCACAAGAAGCCGCCGCTACGGAAGCCGTGCCCGAAACGGCGCCGGAGCCGTTACCGCCCGGCACGGTGGCGCAAGACGCACCCTCGGCGCTGGAGCCGAAGCCCGACCCGTCGCCCGAGGCACTCGCGCGCCGAGTCAAGCCGTCACCCACGCCCGCCCCGAGTGCGCCGAAGCGTGCCGCAAAGATCGTTGCGAAAGCGGTACACCGCCTCAAAGTCGCGGTGAAGAAAGCCGCGCCGAGCAAAGCCGGCTCGAGCAAAGCGGCTTCGAGCAAAGCGGCACCCGCCGCGAAGAAGCGTGTCGCCAAAAAGTCGACGGCGGCTGCTAAGAAGGTCGTTCGTCCGAGTCGTCCCGCTGCGAAAAAGGTCGCGGCCAAGAAAGCGGCGCCGGCTCGCAAAGCCGCAAAAGCGCCCGTAAAAACGGCTTCTCGCTCGAGCGTCAAGAAAGTCAGCGCAAAGAAAACGACTGTAAAAAAGAAGGCGACGAAGTCGCGCCGCTGATCACCCCTCGCTTTACCCGTAACGGAGTTTCGAACGCGCATCGATGGCACATTTAGAGCCTGACTCACGGCTGCACCGTATTCCCGAAATCAAGTGGCTCGTGAATATGATTCTCGAGCGCGCTCTGACGCACGGCGAAGTTTTGCTTGCGGGCGGTCGCCGAAGCGATTACTACATCGACAAGTTTCGTCTCTTCGCCGATCCCGCCGTTCTGCGGCGCATCGCGCGCCTATTCGTGCCGATCGTCGCCGAAGTCAACCCGCACCTCATCGCCGGCACCGAACTCGGCGGTGTTATTTTAGCGACGGCCGTTTCGCAAATGTCGAATATTCCGATGATCGCGGTTCGTAAGGCTCCCAAAGGTTACGGCGCGTTCGCCAACGAGTATGTCGAAGGGCCATATGAAGAGGGTCAACGCGTGCTGTTGCTCGAGGATATCGTGAGTAACGGCCGTGAGGTTCTGGCGGCAAAAGCGCGCTTGGAAGAGCTCGGCTTGGAAGTAACGGTCTGCGCCGTAATCAATCGCGGCCTCGCGCCGATTAAATCGCTCGTGCAATTCTCGCTGCCGCGCAGCGATGCCAAAACGGACAATTAATTAGAGGGCGTACTTCGGTTCACAACTCCACCCGGAAGCCGTCGTCGGCAACGTCGACGGGTCCGGCGAAAGCGAGACGCGCGCTCGCGATCAACTCGCTCGAAACGGCGCTATCGGAATAGTGCGTCAATAGTAAACGTTCAGCGGATGCCTGCGCGGCGAGCCGCCCCGCTTCGCGAGCCGACATGTGACCGCGCTCCGGCTCTTCTTCCTCCGCATCGCTGAGGGTCGCTTCGCATAGAAATAACGTCGAGGCGCGCGCGAGATCGACGACGCTTTGCGTCGGGGCGGTATCGCTACTGTACGTTAAACTCGTCCCCGCGACTTCACACCGTAACGCATACGTCGATATATAGTGTTGCGTCGGTGCGAAGCTCAGCGATACGGCGTTGAGGCGCAGCGGTACTGCCGGATCGAACGTTCGAACGGCGAACACCTCCTCCAAGAAATCGGCGCCGCCCTCTTTGGCGAATGCGGAGCACAAGCGCCGCAGCATCGCCTCACCGCCCGGTGGCAGATAGAGCGGAAGTTTGCGCGCGTTCTTTCGATCGCCGTACTTTAATGCGTAACGCAGCGGAACGATATCGAGGAAATGATCTGCATGCATGTGCGTGATGAGCACGGCGTCGAGTGCGTCCGGGGCCCGATGCCGCACGAGATTAGAGAAGGCGCCCGTTCCGAGATCGGCGACGATTGCGGTACCGTCCGCTTCGATGAGATACGAACTGCACGCCCTACCCGCTCGCGGAATCGAGCAGCTCGAGCCGAGAACGGTAAGCGCGAGTTCGGCCTTTCGGGTAGCGCCGGTCACGCCTATATTTTCGACAGGACGTCTTCCGCGTGGCCTTCTACACTGACTTTCGGCCAGACGTGGACGAGTTTTCCGGCCGCGTCGAAAAGAAACGTAGAGCGCGCTATACCTTTCGATTTTTTTCCGTACATGTTTTTCTCTACGATGACGTCGAACGCGTTGCATAGCGACGATTCGACATCAGCGAGAAGCGTAAACGGAATATCGTACTTCGCTTTGAAGCGTTGGTGCGAGGCGACCGAGTCGCGACTCACGCCCACCACCTGCGCGTTCTTCTCGCCGAACCGTTCCCACAGATCGCGAAATTGCGTCGCTTCGTTCGTACAACCCGGCGTATCGTCTTTCGGATAAAAGTACATCACCAGCGGCGAACCGAGTAAATCGTTCGTGGAGCGCTCGGTTCCGGTATCGTCGGCAAGGGTCACCGCCGGCAGCGTTGCACCGGTCTCGAGCATACGTACACTCCATGTCGAATAAAGGCGCAGTGAGCGCTAACGATTTACCACGCGCATCCGAGCCGCCTGTAGCGCATCCGCTGGCGCGCGAGCTCGCGCAGGAACTAGCCTCGCAGACGCAGCCCGTTCGCGTGCTGGTGCTCGGCGTGGGAAGCGGCAGAAACCTCTCCGTGCTACTCGCAGGCCGCGCCCACGTGCAAGCGATCGAAGAAGACGACGCCCGTTTCCGCGACGTCTCCGAACGCTTTCCGCTCGCCGACGTACGTCACGCGTCGTACGCGGGGCCCTACCCGTTCGCGAACGGCTTTGCGGGCGCGCTCTCCACGCACGCACTTCTGCATGGTCGCCGCGCCCGCATCGCCTCGGCAATCGAAGCGGTCCGCGCCGCGCTCGCACCCGGCGCTTCCTTCCTCGCTACGCTCGGTTCCACACGCGATCCGCGCTTCGGCGTCGGCCACGAGGTCGAGGACGGCACCTACGTGCCGACAGCGGGTCCGGAGGCCGGCGTCGAGCATTCATTCTTCGACGAAGCTGCGGTTCGTAGTCTATTTCTTGGGTTCGCCTCGGCGCAAATAGCGGAAGTGAGCGCGTCGGAAACGGCCGGCCGTTGGGCGCATTCCGAGGCGGATGCGAGTACGCTCGTGCACTGGTTCGTACGAGCGCGCGTGGGTCACCCGAGGAGCGCGAGCGACGCCCGTGAAGGTCTCAACGTTAGATGATCGGGCGCTCTGATACTTCGTCGCCACTCTTGGAGGGCGACCGACTGGCCTTAGCGCGAATCGCTAATGCGATTCCGCAGATCGTGTGGGTCGCGGATTCCGACGGCAATATTTTTTATTACAACGATAGTTGGTACGAAACCACGGGTCTGACGCGCGCCACGATCGCTTCGCGGGAAGACTGGCGCGCGACGGTTCATCCGGACGATTACGCGCTCGTGCTTGCAGCGTGGGACCGCGCGACGGTCCGGCAAGAGCCGTACGAAATCGAGCACCGGTTGCGCCGCATTCCGGGCGGCGATTACCGCTGGTTTCTCGCCCGCGGACGGCCGCTATTCGATCTGGAAGGCAAACTCGTCCGATGGTTCGGTACAACGACCGATATCGATTACCATAAGCGCTTTCTCGCGGCGAGCGAAGAACGCGTCGCAAACTTACGTACGATCGTCGAAGCGATTCCGCACATGGTATGGACCGCTCGCCCCGATGGTTATATCGATTATTACAGCGAACGCTTTCTCGCATATCTGCAGACCCTCGGAGAAGGCTTAGTCGAGCGAGGCTCGACGGAGATCATCCATCCCGATGACGTTGCGATAGCCGGCGCCGCGTGGGCGCAATCCGTTTCGGCCGGTACCGCGTACGAGGCCGAATTACGTCTTAAGCGCGCGCGCGACGGTACGTATCGCTGGTTTCACGCACGTGCGTTGCCGTACGTCGGCGCGGACGGCCGGATCGAACGGTGGATCGGAACCGCAACCGACGTCGACGAGGAGCACCGCCTCGCGGAGCGCCGCGAAACGCTGCTCGAAACGCTTACCCGAACGTTCGTACCCTCGAGCTTACCGGATTTCGCACCCTACACGCTCGAAGCGGTCTACGTGCCCGCCGAAGAGGACGCGCGCGTCGGCGGCGACTTCTTCGATGCCGTCGTGTTGCCGAGCGGCGAACTGCTCTTCGTCATCGGCGACGTCGCGGGGCACGGTGCGGCGGCGGCGGTCGTGATGAGCCGCGCGCGAAACGCCCTCGTTACGCTCGCGCTCGACATCGACGATCCGGCGACGCTACTGGAACGCGCGAACCGGGTGCTGCTGCTTCAGGGCGATACGATGGTTACGGCGATCGTCGGTTTTTTGCGCCGCGACGGCGCGTTCCGCTACGCGACGGCGGGCCATCCGCCGCCGTTACTCGTCTCACGTGAAGCGCAACCGCGCTTACTCGAAACCCATGGAGCACCGCTCGGCATTTTGCCCGCGATCGCACCCCGAACGTTCTACGACCGGCTGCCCGGTACATCGCTTCTCCTGTTATACACCGACGGCATCGTCGAATACGATCGCAATATCGAAGCGGGCGAGCGGCGTCTGCTCGCCGCGACGGAATCCGCACTCGGCCACGCTCTTCCGGCGGCGGCAATCCTGCGAACGTTACTCGGCACGAGACGTGCGCCGGACGATATCGCCCTGCTCACGCTCGCGCGCGCCGCCGACTAGTAGCGGGGAACGCTCGGGTCGATCTCTCGCGACCACGCATCGATACCGCCCGCAAGGTTGGCGACGCTTCCGTAGCCGTGATGACGCAGATAGGCGGCGACGCGAGAGCTGCGGCCCCCGCTGTGGCACATCACGACGATGTCACCGTCTTTTGGGAGTTCGTCCAAGTGTTGGCTGACTTCGTCCATCGGCAGATGCAGCGCGCCTTCGAGCGATGCGATCGCGAGCTCGTCATCGTCGCGCACGTCGACGAGCGTGAAGTCGGCGTTGGCTTCTTGCATCCGGCATAGTTCGCGAACGGAGATGTCGCTCGGCAAACTCACGTCGGGCTACCGATCAGATCGGACATGGGGCTCGAGGCGTTTGCGTACAGACGTTTTTCCATGCGGCCCGAGAGATACGCGATACGCCCGGCTTCGACTGCGAGCCGCATCGCGCGCGCCATGGCGACCGGATCCCGCGCCGCGGCGATGCCCGTGTTCATCAGAACCGCATCGACGCCGAGTTCCATCGCAATCGCGGCGTCGGAAGCCGTGCCGACGCCCGCATCGACGATGACGGGCACGTTCGCGCGTTCTTTGATGATCGATATGGAATAGCGATTGCAAATGCCGAGGCCGCTGCCGATCGGCGCTCCGAGCGGCATTACGGCGGCGCAGCCGACGTCTTCCAGACGTTTGCACGCCGTCGGATCGTCGACGATGTACGGCAGCACCGTGAAGCCGTCGGCCACGAGCTCTTTCGCCGCGGCGATCGTTTCGACCGTATCGGGATAGAGCGTGTGCGGATCGCCGATGACTTCTAATTTAATAAGATCCGTACCGAGCAGTTCGCGCGCGAGTTGCGCCGTGAGCACGGCGTCTTTGGCCGTGGTGCAACCGGCGGTGTTCGGTAAGATCGTGTAACGCGAGCGGTCGACGTAATCGAGCATCGTTTTGCCGGTCGGATCGTCGAGCCGAATGCGCCGAATCGCTACGGTCACCATCGCCGTCCCGCTCTCTTCGTGCGCGCGCTGCATTGTGTCGAGCGACGGATACTTTCCGGTGCCGACGATGAGCCGCGAGTGCAGCTCGTACGATCCGATACGTAATGGCGTGTCCATGATTACCTCGCTAAATACCTTATTCGCTAACCGCCGGAGACGGCACGAATAATCTCGATCTCGTCGCCTTCGCGCAAACGGTGCTCTTCGAACGCGCCGCGCCGAACGACGCGCGCGTTGACGGCAACCGCGATACCCGCGGGCCCCTCGACGCCGAGCTCGCGCAAGAGATGCGCGACGGTCGTTCCCTCGGCGACTTCGCGCGGAGCGCCGTTGACCACTGACTTCACGCCGAACCCTTCGCGACCGTGGCGAACGCTTCTTGTGCTCGCAGCGGAGAAAACGGGGCCAGATCCGGGCGGTCGCGGCCCTCGACGACATCGGCGACGGCAACGGCAGTCGCAGGCGTCAGCAGGATGCCGTTGCGGTAATGGCCCGTTGCGAGGACATAGCCGCCGAGAGCCGTCGCGCCGAGATAGGGCAGTCCGTCCGGCGTCCCCGGGCGCAGGCCGGCCCAGGTCTCCGCAATCGCGAGTTCGCCGAGCGCCGGCATAGCCGCGAGCGCGGCATCGAGCAAGTCGCGCTGCGCCCGAGCCGTTACGCGCTGGTCGAACCCGGCTTCCTCTACGCTCGCGCCGACGAGCAAACGGCCGTCATCGCGTGGCACGAGATAGACGCCCGGCGCCCATACCACGTGGCGCACGAACGCGCGGGGCATCGCGAGGGCGAGCATTTGACCCTTCACCGGAACGACCGGGACGCGGTGCGTTTCCGGCACGCCTGCGAGCTCGCCCGCCCACGCTCCCGTCGCGTTCACGACGACGTCGGCCGGGGCGAAACCGGCCGCCGTGCGCACACCGAGCGCGCGCCGGGCGTCCGCTTCGAGCACCACGTCGCCCGCTTCGACGTCGATTCGCACCCCCGCCGCAACGCACGCCGCCTGCAACGCTCGGCCGAGCCTGCGATTGTCGACCGCGCCCTCGTTCGCGCACAGCGACGCCCCCCGCACCGCGGCCCCGAACCCGGGCTCGAGCGCGTGCGCCTCGGCGCGCTCGAGGTAGCGCGCCGAAATGCCACGGGCTTGCAGCGCGAGTACGTGCGCGCGAAGCCGCGCCTCATCGTCTGCATCGTATGCAGCTTCCAGGATGCCACCCAGGCGCAGGCGGGCATCGACGCCGCCGCGTTCGTGCAATTCCGCGACGAAGGCGGGATAGCGTGCGAGCGAATCTTCGCAGAACGCCGCGAACGGTTCCGAGGCCATCGCCTCGGTGAAGGGAGCGAGCATGCCGGCTCCCGCCCACGAAGCCGCGCGGCCGGGCGCGCGCGATTCGATCAATCGGACGTCTTCACCGCGTTTCGCAAGCTCGTAAGCGATTCCAAGCCCGATCAATCCACCGCCGAGAACGACAACCATCGCTCCAAAGATTCGCCCCGCGCACATCAGACTACCGCCGAGCGGACGAACACCTTGCCGAAACGCCGTACTCTTTGCGAAAGGCGGGCGCCGCGGCGCGCGGAGAACGGTCGCTCGTGCGTTCCGGTAGCAGAAACTACACGATCGGCGCATCTTGGGTGCGGTTGCCTTACTCGTGAACGGCCGCTATTTGGCGGTCGCGAGCCGCGTACTACCCGCGCCCGCCCGCGGTCGATATTCGCCCGCTGCGTCTCGGAATGGATCGGCCGGCGCAGCAGGTTACGAAGCGCGTAACGTATCCGTTGCCGATCTTCGCGCCCGCGCCGGCTCGATAGACGCAAAAGTTTTAGCGGGCTCCGATCGCCGATACGATTCGTAAACCGAAAGCGAAGAGAAGCGACCCGAGAAACACCGTTACGGGCAGCGTGAGTACCCAAGCGAGAACGATGCTGCGGAGCGTATCCATTTGCAAGCCGGAACGGTTTGCCGCCATCGTACCGGCAACGCCCGACGATAGAATATGCGTCGTACTGACCGGCAACCCGTATATGTCGGCCGCTTGAATCGTCGCGTACGCCACGATCTCGGCGGAGGCGCCCTGCGCGTACGTCAGATGCGTCTTACCGATTCGCTCGCCGACCGTTACCACGATGCGCTTCCAACCGATCATCGTTCCGAGCCCGAGTGCGATAGCGACGGCGACCTTCACCCATAGCGGGATAAAATTCGTCGCTTTATCGAGCGAGCTTTTATAGGTCGAAAGCGACTTCGCGTCGTCCGCGCTCGCGATCGAGTGCGACTTCTTAAATTTAGCAAGCGTACTCGAAACGAGATAGATCTCGCTACGCAGATCCTTGCGCTCGGCTTTGGGAACGTCGGAAAGCTTCGACTTACCTGCGAGCGCGCGGGCGATCTGCTGGTTCTCGCTCGCGAGCGCGGGCAATGTTTGAGGCGTCTGCTTACCGGAGCTTTTGAGGTACGAGTTGAGCTCGGCTGCGGCGGCGGCCGGCGCCAGCGTCGCCTTCCCACCGAGACGTTCGAACGTCGTTTGCGCGGTGCGATTTTGATCGACGATCGCCGCAACCGATTTGCCGTCGAGCCCGAGATCGAGCGCGAAGACGCCCGGAACGACGCCGATCAGGATGAGCAGAATGAGGCCCATCCCTTTCTGACCGTCGTTCGAACCGTGAGCGAAGCTTACGCCCGTGCACGTGAGAATTAAGAGCGCGCGCACCCACAGCGTCGGCGGTTTCGATTTGTCCGGTTCGGCATATAACTCGGGCCGCCGAACCAGCAGCTTGAAGACGAGCAACAGCAAGCCGGAAGCGACGAAGCCGACCACGGGCGAAACGAGTAGCGCCGTGAGCGTATCCTGTACCTTGCCCCAATTCACGCCGTCGCCGAACGTGTGTCCCGCAGACATTACGGAATTCGCAAGTCCGACGCCGACGATCGAGCCGATCAGCGTATGCGAACTGGAAGCGGGTAACCCGAAATACCACGTGCCGACGTTCCAGATAATCGCAGAAACGAGCAGCGAGAACACCATCGCGAAGCCGGCACCCGAGCCGACGTTGATCACGAGCTCGACCGGCAGCAGCGCGAGAATCCCGAACGCGACCGTACCGGCGGAAAGCAGAACGCCGATCAGATTCCAACAACCGGACCATACGACGGCATACGTCGGCTTAAGCGAGTTCGTATAGATGACCGTCGCCACGGCATTTGCCGTATCGTGAAACCCGTTCACGAATTCAAAACTAAACGCCAAAAGCAACGCGAGACATAAAAAAATCAGACTCGTCGCCGAGATGTCTCCAAAGAAATTGTCCAAGGACTCGCTTCCTAAAGGGCAAGCAAAGAGGCGCCCCGATTGTAAAGCGCCCGATATTAAGCCTCGCTTATGAAACGATTAACAAAACACCGCCTCTAACGACGAGACCCGTCTCCAACTGCGCCGCCAAGGCCAGAGCCGAAGGATTCGCGTTCCAAATCCCAACTACGCCCTCAGTAGCAATACGATAAGAACGCGAATCCTCTACATTGAGGTGTAGACGGGGCCCTCGCCACCCTGCGGCGGCACCCAGGTGATGATCTGATACGGGTCCATGATGTCGCACGTTTTGCAGTGGACGCAGTTCGCGAAATTGATCTGTAAGCGTCCATCGACGGCGGTCGTTCCGTTTTCGGGCGACACGGAGAAGAGCGGCTCGTAGACCTTGGCGGGGCAAAAGTATTGGCACGGATTCCCGTACTCGACGGTGCAACGGTCGGCGCAGATCGACGTGTCGGCGACGTGTAGATGCGAAGGCTGGTCTTCATCGTGCATCGTGCCGCTATTGTAGACGTCGGTCAACTTATCGAAGGTGATGACGTTGTCGATCTTCGCGCGCCGCTCGCTCGCCTGCGGCGCGCGTTCCGTAATCTTGACCATCTGCGCGTATCCGGGATGATTCGTTAAGCGATCGACCACACCGAAGGCGCGGCCGCCGAGGTTCATCGCGAGCCCGGCGTTCAACATTCCCGCGAATAGACCGCCGCCGAAACCTTGATGGAAGTTACGCGCCACGTGCAGCTCTTCGTAAGCCCAAGAAGCCTTGAACGCCGTCTCGAACGAGGCGAGCCGTTCGGCGCTCGGGTCTTGCGCTACGATCGCATCGAAAGCGGCTTGCGCCGCCATCATGCCCGACTTGATCGCGAGATGGATGCCCTTGAGCCGCATGCCGTTTAAAAAGCCCGCCGAGTCGCCGGTGAGCAGCAAGCCTGCGGCATACGGACGCGGCATCGCATACAAGCCACCCTCCGGAATCGCTTTAGCACCGTAGCGGATGAGTTTGCCGCCTTCGAGCATCTTCGTAATGGCGGGATGTTGTTTGTAGCGCTGCAGATTGTCGTGCGGGTCCGTGGTCGGGTCCTTGTAATCGAGCCCCGTCACCATGCCGATATCGAGCACGTCGCCGTTCATACCGTAGATGAAGCCACCGCCGAACGTTTCGTTCGGAAGCGGGAATCCGAAGGTGTGAATGACGCTTCCGGGTTCGACGGTTCCGGGCGCACACTGCCACAGCTCTTTAACGCCCGCCGCATAGACCTGCGGATCGCGCCCTCGGTCGAGCCCCAGTTTCGCGACGGCTTGCTTAGCGAGCGTGCCGCGTACGCCCTCGGCGATGATGACGACTTTGGCCAGCAGATCGGGGCCCGGCTCGAAATTGGCTTTGGGCTCGCCGTCGTGCCCAACGCCCTTGTCGCCCACGCGTACGCCGACGACACGATCGTCTTCCCACAATAATTCTTGACCCGGAAACGCCGGGAAAACGTCGGCACCGTGTTCTTCCGCTATCTCGCAGAGCCACTTCGTGAGCCGCTGTAGACTCGAAACGAACTTACCGTGATTCTTCATGATGGGCGGCATCATTGCGGCCGGCACCGAGATCTTGCCCGTCTGCGTGAGATACCACATATCGTCGCTCGAGACGGCCGCTTCGATCGGCGCCGTCTCGCGCCAGTCGGGCAGCAATTCATCGAGGCCCTTGGGGTCGACGACGGCTCCGGAAATGCCGTGGCTACCGACGTCGCCGCCTTTTTCGATCAGCATCACCGCCAAGTCGTCTTTGCCGTTCGCTTTGGCGAGTTGCCGCAATTTTATCGCCGCAGCGAGGCCCGCCGGGCCGCCACCCACGATGAGAACGTCGACTTCGAGTTGATCGCGTACCACTGACATGCTTCGATGCTTCGGCGATTCGAGCGAACTTCTTGTGATTTACGGGGCTTGGGACTCGCTCGTACCGGCAATAGATTCATCCGTCGCGATAACGTCGTGGGCGCGCGCGAGCGCGGTAACGACCGCCAAGCGATGGAGCGCGAGCCGTTCTTCCCATGGCAGTTTGCGTGGCGTTTCGAACGTAAGCGAACGGCGCGCGGCGCGTCGTAGCAAGGCCAAACTATAGGGCCAGTCCTCGAAGAATGCCATCTCCGCTGCGGTATCGGGCAAAACGCGACCCCGCTCGAGTCCGCGCAGGTGCACGGCCTCGACCGGGTAGCCGAGATCGAAATCGTCGCGCAGTTCCTGCAGCGGTAAACCTGAATCTTCCACGGCACGCAAGACGTGCCCGCCGTAGGGCGCCGAGCCATCGATAACGGGCTCGTAACAATAAAATCCGTCGGCTTCGAAATCCTCATGCAGATCGAGCGTGAGTGCGAATTTGCGATTGCGGTTCGCCGTTAGGATGGCGCGCGCTTCGGGCGTTTTACCGCCACGGCTGAAGCTACGGTTGATATCGTCGCCTTCCGCATTCGCACGCGTACCGAGCGCGTAACCACTGGGGTTATTACAGGGCCAAAAGCGATAATTAAAGCTTCGATCGAGCAAGCCGTCGCGTACGATCGAGAGCAGCGCCCACGGGCCGACCGGTTCGTCGCCGTGCACGCCTGCCGCGATCGCAACCAGCGGCGCTGCCGGATCGTTCATCACATCCGCCACGAGCAACGTGCGCTGCGCGCCGACGCATGCGACCTCGCGCACGGAGACGGCGCGAACGCCGCGCAAGCCTTTCCAGGCCGCCGCGAGTTCTTCGTACGTACCCGCGGCAACCGCGCTCATTACGGCACGGATGCCTCGCCCCAGGATTGCAATCTCGCTTGGAACGCGGCGGCAACGACCGGTTTCGAGAAATAGAAGCCCTGTAATTGCTCGCAACCGAGGCGCCGCGCAAACGCCGCTTGTTCCGCCGTCTCGATGCCTTCGGCGATGATGTTGAGCTCCAGTTCGCGGCCGAGCGTCACGATCGCCGAGACGATTGCCGCATCGCCGCGATCGTGCGGTAAATCTCGGATAAACGTTTGATCGATCTTGAGGCCGTCCACGTCGAAATGTTTGAGATGCGAGAGCGAACTATAACCCGTGCCGAAGTCGTCGAGCGAGATTCGCATACCGAGCGCCTTGAGATAACGGATGAGACGCCGCGCCGAAGGCACGTCGGCCATTGCGGCGCTCTCCGTAATCTCGAGTTCCAGATCCGCCGGATCGCAACCCGATTCTTCGACCGCGGCCGCAAGCGTGGCCGGCAACTCTGCGTCGACGATTTGGCGGCTCGATATATTAAGTGCCAAGCGCAGTCGCGGCAAACCGCTTGCGTTCCACCTCGCGAGTTGCGCGACGGCGTTACGAATAACCCAGCGGCCGAGCGGAACGATAAGGCCGGTTTCTTCGCAGAGCGGAATGAAGCGCTCGGGCCCGATCGTGCCGTATACCGGATGCTCCCAGCGCAGCAACGTTTCCACGGCCACCGGCCGATCGTTACGGTCGACGATTGCCTGGTAATGAAGCACGAACTCGGAGCGCTCGTACGCGCGATGCAGATCGTGTTCGAGCTCGAGCTGGTCGACCGCACGCTCGTGCATCGCGCGCGCATAGAAACGAAACGTCCCCGGCCCGACGAATTTTGCGCGCGAGAGCGCCGTGTCGGCCACGCGGATCAATTCTTGCGCCGTATCGGCGTCGTCGGGATAGATGCCGATGCCGACGCTCGCCGACGAATAGAGCTCGCGCTCGTCGATCGAAACGGGTTTTGCGAAAGTCGCTACGATTCGTTCCGCAACGCGCGCCGGTTCCGCAAGCGAAGGAATTTCGAAGAGCACGAGCACGAACTCGTCGCCGCCGACGCGCGCGACGATATCCGATTCGCGCACCGCCTCTTTAAGGCGTGCCGCGACGACACGCAAGAAACGATCGCCCGTGTCGATACCGAGCGTACCGTTAATCGCTTTGAATCGATCGAGATCGAGTGAAAGAACGGCCAGCCGTTCCCCGGTGTGTCGCGATTGCACGAGCGCGAGACGCAACCGATCCGCAACGAGCTTCCGATTCGGCAACCCCGTTAATTCGTCGTAATATGCCTGACGCGCGAGATCGTCTTCGGCTCGCTTGCGTACGGTGATATCCAGGAGCGTTCCGATCGAACGCACGGGATGGTCGCCATCGTAGACGTGCGTGCCGCGGTGCTGCACCCAGTGCAGCGTCCCGTCCGAAGCGACGATGCGCGTATCGATCGAAAAGGGCCGATGCGCTTCGCGCGCGACTTCGATCGCCGCTTCGAGCGCCAGCAGATCGTCCGGATGGACGTAGCTCGCGAATAGCGACCAAGACGGCTCGACGCTCTCGGGCGCGAGTCCGAAGAGGACGTACAACTCATTCGACCAACTCGAATCGCCCGTCGCGCTATCGCGCACCCAATGCGCGAGATGAGCGGCCGTTTGAGCGAGCGAGAGCGTTTCGCTCGACCGGCGCAGCGCCGTAAGTTCGCGCGCCGGGTCGCTCGCATCGAACGCGAGGCCGAGCACGCCGACAATCGCGCCGTCTTCGCCTATCCGCGGCTGTACGAACGCACGATACGAACGACCGTCATATTCGATGTCATACGAAACGGAATCCCCAGCGAGCGCCCGGCGATGTGCGAGAACCGGTACACTTTGCTCTCCCTTTCCGAGGAACGCGTTCGAACGGGCGGAGCCGAGCTCCGCGTCGCGGGCGCTTCCGGCTTCGGGGAGGCCGGAGAAAGACTGCAACTCGAGCCGCATATCCGTCGTCCACCTGACCGCCGATGGCAATTCCGCAATGGCGCTCGGTCCGGTGCCGCCGTTACCGAGCAACGCTCGACCTCCTTGTACGCTATCCATCTCCACTCGCGGTACCGCCTCCCCGGGTAGGCTTCGCCACGTGCCGGGGTAGACCGCCTCGCTGCGGGACGTAGCGTTCGGTCGCCTTTATCTAAGCTTAAGATTGAATAGGTATGGAAGTGTTAGAGGCGTCTGAGACGGCGCTTCAACTACGTACGTGAAGAGGGGCGCATTTGTCTATTTGGAAAGGCTGGGCGGCCGCGTTGGCCGCGGTAACGCTTATCGCTCCCGGAGCCGGCACGGCCGGCACGCTCGGGAACGTTCGCGCGGAAGCGCAATCGGAAGCGGCCGCCGGGTTACCGCTTGCCGCAGTTCGAGAAAGCGCGACGGTCACCGCGCTTCGCAAGCGCGTAAAATACGTCTTCGTTCTCTATCAGGAGAATCGTTCGTTCGATTCTTATTTCGGAACCTTCCCGGGCGCCGACGGCATCTACTCGAACGCGCCGAGCGCGACTCCCGGCTTTACGCAAGAGATCCAAAAAATCGACGGCACGTACGGGCCGATCTCGCCGTTTCGCATCGGGCCGGCGCAATTCGCGGCGGATACCGACGACGTCGACCACTCGCATCATCGTTTGATCGCAAAAATAGACGTCGGCACGAGCGGTCCGCGTATGGACAAATTCGCACTCGTCGAGGAGCAAAAACATATTCCCGCCGGCGCCACGTTGCCGACGCTTGCCGCGAAGCAATACGGCGAACTCGCGATGGCGTACGAGGATTGCGATACCGTTCCGCTCTTGTGGAACTACGCGAACCGGTTCGTGCTCTACGATCGCATTTTTCAATCGAATCTCGGACCGTCTACGCCGGGCAATATTGCGATAATCGGCGCGCAGTCCGGAGAGACGCAATACGGACTTCATCCGAGCGAAGCATACGTCGGCACGGGCAACGCCGGAGCCGGCGTGCCGGTCGAGAACGATGCGGATCCCGCCTGGGGGCCCTACAACCCGGGCGACGGCGCGACGCCCGCGAATACGCAATTGAACCTCACCTTCGCGACGCTGCCACTAACGCTCGCCGGGCGCTCGGCCACGCAGATCGCGCAATCCGATCCGACACGCGCTACGGACTTCGCGGATCTCGGACAAGACGTGAGACAGATTACCGCAAGCGGGAAGAGCCCGTCTCCATGGGGCTGGTTCGAAGAAGGGTACGATCGCGAACCCGGCTCGCCGAGTGCGGCTGCGAGCTTGACGACGTACGTCACGCATCATAACGGGCCGCAGTATTTCGGGTATCTCGCCAACAGCAGCGAGCGCGGCAATCTGCACGGTCTCGGAGACTTCATGTCGGCCGTCACCGCCGGTACGCTACCGTCGTCGGGCGGCGTGTATTATGTCAAGGGCGGTTTCCAGAATCTCCTCGGCCTCAAGCCAGCCGATCCCGATCCTGCCGTACAGACGAATTTCGTCGGCGACGACGACCATCCGGGTTACTCGGACGCTCAAAT
Organism: uncultured bacterium; assembly: GCA_964244215.1. Classification (GTDB taxonomy): domain Bacteria; phylum Vulcanimicrobiota; class Vulcanimicrobiia; order Vulcanimicrobiales; family Vulcanimicrobiaceae; genus CAXTIY01. The sequence continues at coordinate 6,039 of CAXTIY010000010.1, read as the reverse complement.
TAGCGAAGCGACCGTTGCCGAAGAGATCAATCGCATCGTCAAGAGCAAGTATTGGAGTCAAAGCGCAATCGTCTTAACCTGGGACGATTCCGAAGGCGATTACGATCACGTCGCGCCGCCTTTGCGGGCGATCGGCCCCGGCGTCGGTAATTCGCCGGCCGACTATCTCGGCGACGGGCCGCGCGTGCCGCTCATCGTTATTTCGCCTTACGCTAAAACGCATACCGTCGCTCATACGTATGGCGACCACGGTTCCGTCGTTCGCTTCGTCGATCAGGTCTTCGGCTTGACGCCGCTCGCCTATCTTCCGGACGAACAACGCGGCGCCGCCGACGCCGCCCGGCTCGGCAAATCGAATTACGGACCGAACGACGGACAGGGAATCACCGATCTCGTCGATGCCTTCGATCCCGATCGCCTTGCGGGCCGTACAGCGCCGCTACCGGCCAGCTACGCGTACGTCGATCCGTACTTCATCAAAAATATTCCGCAGAAAACGCATCTCGGTTGCGGCGCCATCGGCGTGGTCCCGGTCGATTATTTGCGCGGAGTGCGGAACCGCATTCCGAGCGATTTTAATCCGCGGCCCGGAACCGACCCGACGCAGCCCGCCACGACCAAAGCGATCGATACCCGCGCGATCATCGAAAAGGCCAAAGACCCCGACGATTGAGCATCGGCGCGCCCCGATCCGGCGAGGCTGGGTCGGGGCGCTCGCATTGCGAATGCTCCGTCATTCGGCGTACAGACCGAACATCGAACCACCGTCGCGCCAGAGTGCGTTCGTGCCGCGCGCAAGGCCTAGCCGCGAACGCGCACCGAGATTGCGCGCGAAGATGTCCCCGTAATTTCCCTCGGCAGCGAGAGCATCGTGCACCCACGACGGACGCAGACCGAGCTCGGTGCCGACCGCGGGCGGGACGCCGAGCAGCGCCCCGATCTCGCCCTTGGATTCGGCGCCACGGCCGGAGTCTTCGGCGGCGACGAGCATGCCGAACGTCCAAGCAACGACGCGCGCCCAACGCGCATCGCTCGCGGTGGCGGCAAAGATCGGATCGTCGGCGAGAAGTTCTGGCAAAATGCGATCGGTCGCTCTGCCGTCTTTGGGGTCCGCTCGCACGCTCGCGAGGGTCGAGAGCGGACCCGCGAGCGCATCGCACCGTCCGTCGCCGTACGCCTGCCGCATCTCGTCCGTTTCTTGGAACGGATGTTCGTGCAATGCTATCGTGCGCCGCGCGAAGTACGAAACGAGCGCCCGATCGGCCGAGCTACCGGGCTCGACACAGACGTTCTTCGTTGCGAGATCGGCCACGTGCCGCACTCCGCCGGCCGGCACGAGCAATGCGAGCGCGTCGTGAACGACGGCGGGTCCGAGCGTCAGACCGGCCGCGCCGCTAGCGGCTTCTCCGACGAGCTGCGCACCACTTAAGAACACGATATCGTCCGGCGCGTCGTTCGAGCCGCTCGGCGGGCCGCCGAAATATGGTCGAAACGTAAATTGGTCGGAAGAGCCGAATACGGCCGCCGCGACCGCGCGACAGACGTCGACCGAGATCCCGTACCAATGCCTGCCGTCGACCGTCGGTACCGCGACGCCGGGTCGCACGATCCCCGCACAGTGCACGACTCCGTGCACGCGAACGCGGGCGAATACGTCCGAGTCGCTCGCCGCGAGGGACGCAGCGGGCGCGCAAAACGTGGCGGCATGCGTGACGACGCAAAGCAACGCACGGCAAATAAAGCGACTCCGCAAAATCGTCCTTTCCGTAAAAA
>CAXTIY010000010.1:0-4166 GCA_964244215.1 uncultured bacterium | reverse complement strand
CCGAATCTTCCCTGGGAACGAACGAGGACGCTGCGCTCGGCCGGATTGCTCCACGTTCGCATCCATGCGGAACGTTCGCGATGCGGTGCTCGTAGTACAGTGCTTAACGAAGAGATCTCGGGCGCATGGCGCGACGGTGGGCCGCGTCCGCTCGACGATTCGCTCGAGTGCGAAGGCTCTCTAGTCGCAAAGCGGGCGGCGCAGCGTGAACGTCTCGAACGGAACTAACTCTCCGGCGGCTCCGACGACGTCGTAATAGGTTACCGCGATCGTGGTTTCACCGCCCGAACGCGAGCCCGGATCGAGGCGCACGGCCGACCACGGCGCTTCTCTCTTTCACGTAGATCGAGGGACGTTTCCCCGTCGCCGCATCGGGCGACCCGACCGCGCTTGATCACGCGGCAGGCCGGCGGATCGAAAAACAGCTTATTCGTCGGGGCCGACGTTGCGCCGCCGCCGATGACCATGTGGACGGTACCTTCGGTCGTGTCGATGACGCCCGTCGCCCTGCGGTGGGAATCGGCGTAAGCGTTGCGTTCACTTGCCGGCCGCGGATGCGCCGGTCGGAGTTAGTGTCGGACGTACTCGGCTCTAATCGGCCGTCCAATCGAGCAGCGCTTCACGTTCGCTCGGGCCGATGCTCGTCTTGGATTTGATCGCGTCGAGATACCGCCGTTTTCCGGCGCGATTGCCCTTACCGATCATCACGACGCCCGCGAGCCGGTTCTGCAAAAAGAAGAGCGCGCGATAATGCTTTTTCTCGCGATCGATCTTTCGCAGCGTTTCTAGATCGTCGCGGTATTCGGGCGAAATGCCGAATTGCGTGATCGTTTGACCCGTGAAGAGCTTCGAAGAATACTCGGGCACGTCGTGGTAGCGTTCGTCGCCACCGGCCATGTTGATCGCGACGACTTTGCCGTGCGCGCCCGCGTTGTTCCAGGTGCCCATGCGATAGTTCATTTCGGCGATCGGATCGTAGAACTCCGCGATGTCGCCCGCCGCGAAAACGCCTTTGACGTCCGTCTCGAGCCGATCGTCGCACACGATGCCGGTCTTCACGGCGATGCCGGTACCGGTCACGATTTCCGTATTCATCGTGAGGCCGAGCCCGACCCCAACACAGTCGGCATCGATCTCCACTCCCTTGCGCGTGATCACTTTGGTTACGGCGCCGTTCGAGCGCACGAGTTCCTTGACTTCATCGTCGTAATGCACGTGAACGTTATCCTCGCGCGCCGCATCGTCGACCATCTCGCCCGAGATTTCGTCGAGCATCCGGCGCAAGAATCGAGGTCCGCGCAAGAGCCAATGCGTCTCGACGCCGCGCGAAGCGAACGCTTCGGCTAACTCGTATGCGATGAACGAACCGCCGACCGCGACGGCCGACTTCGCGGTTTCGAGTTGTTGCGAAATGGCGAGCGTGTCGTCCATGTACTGAAAATTGTAGACGTTGTGCGCCCCAGCGGCCCCCGGGGCATCCGTTTTGTTAGGCCGGCCGCCGGTCGCGATGAGCAGCGCATCGTACGGGTAACCCGTCCCGCCCGCATAGGCAACCTTGCCCTCGGTATCGATGCGCTCGACACGCGTGCTCAGATGAAGTTCGATCCGATGCTTCTCATGCCAAGCCATATCGCGAATGATGACCTTTTGCTGCGCGACTTGCTTGCGCAGAAGCGGCGGCAACGCGATCCGGTTATAAAGCGTATAGGCTTCGTCCGTAAACATCACGATCCGGCACGCGGCATCGAGCTTGCGTAACTGTTCGGCACACGTCGTTCCCGCGTAACCGTTGCCGACGATCACGTATTTTCGTTCGCTCTGTTGCATTGTCTCGCTTTATCGGACGAAGTGATGAGGGGTGCCGGTTCCGCGGTGGGTGCGCGACCGGAAAACATTGAACGGAATCGTAGTATGGAAGTACGCCTCGTACAACTACTCGGGTCGTTCATAACGACGACGAGTGCGTACGCCTTGGCCCGGCTCGAATATGCGCTCAAACATCCGGACGTTCCGGCTCCGCCGCTCGTCGAGCGCTTGCGAGACGCCTCCGAGTCGACGCTTCGAACGCAGTGGAGTGGAGTCGAGCGCCAACTCGATGCCGTCCGGCACTACGTCGCCCGGCAAGACGATGCGCGCGGTAAGCGCGGCGTCTACGATCCGAGCTTCGCATTTCTGCAACGGACGACACGCGAGCTCGAACAGTATGCGCGCGCCGTCCGCTGGGTGATGACCGTAGATGAGGGCCGCTGAGGCTCCGCGTGCAAGGTCGTTCGTACGCACGCAGTGCGATGGACCGACGGAGGCAACGAACCATGACGAACTTCAACGACCTTTTGGACCGGGCGCTAACGCAGGCTCGCGAGATGCAACGTCAAGCGGGCGAAGCCGCGGCACAGGCGGCAGAACAGATGAAGCCCCACATCGAGAAGAGTCTCGAGAACGCTCGCGAGGTGCAAGAGAAATTGAGCCGCCACGCAACGGAGTCGGGGGAGCTCGCCGCGGCGCAAACGCAATCCGCACTCGGATACGTGAGCGAATTCATTTCGATGGGGTCCGAGGCACTGCGTGAGTCCGTCGAACAAACGCGCGCGACCGCCATGAAGATGGCCGAGCAATCCAAGAAGGTCGTGGACCAGGTGGCGGCCGCCGCCGACCGCGCGAAATAGCGCGGCCGGCGGCCGGCATCCATTAACTAGCGCCGACGGCGGTCGTCTCGGGCGACGGGGCGGCCTGGGTCGCGGCTTCCGACCCCAACCGTTCCGCTACCGGGCTCGGCGCCGCGACGCGCAGGAATTGCCGTAGCGAGTGCGGCCACGCCGCGAGCACTTCGCGGGCACGCGGCGAGGCCGTCGCTTCCGCATACCGCTCGAGCATCGTGCGTAGCGTTTCCACGTCCGGATCGTTTTCGCCGACCGCCGTTGCGATACAGGGCGTCGGGCCGAACGAGACTCCGTGCGCGGCCGCGTCGATTGGTCCCCCGGGAGCGAGATACAGAACGCCCCCGCTCATCCCGCTCGCCACGTTCGTTCCGACCGGGCCCAGAATCGCCGCGGTCCCGCGCGTCATGTACTCGCAGCAATGGTCGCCCGCACCTTCGGCCACGAGCTCCGCGCCGCTGTTGCGCACGCCGAACCGCTCGCCCGCGCCACCCCGAATATAACCCTGGCCGCCGCGCGCACCGTAGAAGCACGCGTTGCCTGCGACGGGTTCGGTATCGCGTCCGTTCTCGAAACCGCGCACGGTGATGCGGCCGCCTTCCATGCTCTTACCGACGTAGTCGTTCGCTTCGCCCGCGAGTTCGAGCGAAAGGCCGTGCGTGAGAAAGGCGCCGAAGCTTTGGCCGGCCGAGCCGTGATAGCGCACGCGAAGCTCGCCCGGATCTTCACCCTTGGCCCGGCGCGCCGCGAATTCGTACGCGAGACGGGTACCCACGGCCCGATCGGCGGGGGAGATCGCGAGTTCCGGAAGCGCGTGCCACGGTTTGCGCGCACCGATCCACGGCCGCGGCACGAGATCGTCGAGGTGCGTCGGTTCGACCGGACGGCGCCGCTCGGTCTGCGGTTGCTCCGGCAGACGCAGTATCTGCGAGAGGTCGATATCGTGCAGCCGCTCGTCGTCGAGCGCGCGGCGCCGCAACAGGTCGCTGCGGCCGCGAATCTCGTCGAGCGAACGCGCGCCGAGTTGCGCGAGCCGGCGCCGCACGTCGTTCGCGACGAATTCGAGAAAGGCGACGGCCTCATCGTCCGTGCCCGGGAATTTCGCGCGCAGTTTCGGATCTTGCGTCGCGATGCCGACCGGACACGTATTCTTATGACACTGACGCGCGTAGATACAGCCGAGTGCTACGAGCAGAGCGCTTCCGAAACCGTATTCGTCCGCACCGAGCAACGTCGCCATGATCACGTCGCGGCCGCTTTTGAAGCCACCGTCGACGCGTAACTTAACGCGCGAACGCAAGCCGTTTGCGAGCAACGCGTGATGCGTTTCGACGAGACCGAGTTCCCACGGCAAACCGGCATGCTTGATCGACGAGAGCGGCGAGGCGCCCGTGCCGCCGTCGTGACCGCTGATGTGAATCGCATCGGCGTCGGCCTTCGCTACGCCACTGGCCACATAACCGATACCCGATTGCGCGACGAGCTTTACCGCGATGCGCGCGTGCGGTG
>CAXTIY010000009.1:0-22804 GCA_964244215.1 uncultured bacterium | reverse complement strand
CGCAGCGTTTGAACGTTCGCAATGTCGTCCCACGCCGAGCCGTATGCCGCCTGCAATTGCGGATTTGCGGCGACCTGCGCGCGCAGTTGTTGCTCTTGTGTAACCTTCGTAGTGAAGAAGGCCGTATCGTTGAGCGCTTGCTGTTGACCGGTAAGCGCTTTGAAAGAGTTTTCGACGTAGAAAAGCGTCTCTTTGACTTCTCGCGTTTGTTCGGCACCCTGGCGCCCGAACTGCTCGAGAATACCGCGTAATTCGGCGAGATACGGAAGCACGACCGGGAAGCTGATGTCTCTGGTGTAGGCGAGCTGCGAAACGGTGAGTTCGCGCGAGGTGCCGCCCGGATTGCCGGATACGAATACGAGGTCTCCCGCTTTAGAGCCATCCGGCGACCACTTCAAGTAATCCGGCGTTACGGCGGGCTTACCGTTCTCGTACGCGCGCAAGATGCCGATGTCGAAATCGTAGCGAGGAAAATTGAAGTTATCCGGATCGCCGCCGAATTGCGCGACGGCATATTCCGGTGCGAACACCAGCCGCACGTCAGAATAACGTTTGTAGTGATAGAGGTCGTACACGCCGCCGTGATAGAGCGAAACGACGTCACAGCGTACCGTCGGGTCTTTGCCGCACGATTGTTGCGCCACCGCCTCCGCCGCATGGAGCGCTTTTTGAGCCGCTTCGCCGGACTTTCCGGCCGTCGCGCCTTGGATCGCCGCCGTCACGTTCTCGATACTCGTCAACTGATCGAGTTCGAAGTTCGGGCAGGTCTGCTCGTCCGTTTGCGTCTTCGCGTAGAATCCGGAGGGTACGTAATCTCGCTGCGCGGTCGAGAGCGCTCCGACGCATCCCACTACACAGTGGTGGTTGGTCATCACGAGGCCTTGCGGCGAAACGAACGAGGCCGAGCAGCCTCCGGCGATTCGCACGGACGCTTTGCGCAAGTGTTCGAGGAAGGCGCCGGACGGCGTAAAGCCATAGGCGCTTGCGACTTTTGTCGCCGGGAAGTTGTCGTACGTCCACATACCTTCGTCGGCAACGGCCCTCGAAACGGTCAGACATAAGAAAACGGCTATGGCATATAGGAAACGCATCGGATTCCCTATACCAGACCGCAATCGGAATTCACTTTGTAATCCGCCGGCGCCGCGAACGACCGGCGAGGCGTTCCGAACCGAAGAGCGAGGACGGCCTTCCGCGCCTATTCGAAGCGAGGTACGCAAAATGACCGGTCCCGGAAAGATCATGCTGATCCGCCACGCGGAGAAACCGGTTTCCGCTTCGCCCGGCGGCATCGACGAAAGCGGCGCTCCCGATCCCCATTCGTTAACGGTCCGTGGGTGGCAACGCGCCGGAGCCCTCGTCGCTTTTTTCGGCGTCCCGGCGCGCAACGGCATCCTCAAACCGGAGACCATCGTCGCATCCGCGCCCTCGCTTTCGAATAAAGACGTGGAACGCAGCCGTCGCCCCGGCCAAACGGTCGCGCCACTACACGCTCGCATCGGCGGGAAATTCTTGAATGACGTTCCCGTCGGGTCCGAAGACATCTTAACGCAGAGGCTTCTTCGCTGCGAGGGCACCGTTCTCGTCGCATGGGAGCATAAGCGATTGCACCACATCGTCGCCGCTTTCGTCGACTTCCTCGCGCCCGAGTGGGACGACGATCGCTACGATGAAGTGTGGATCCTCGACCGCCTATCCGAGGCCAAGTATCGGCTGTCCACCGTAAACCAGGATCTGCTCGCCGGAGATCGACCGGCTTAACACGGGAACCTGCGTCGTACGTACTGCCGACCGAACGGCGCAAACGAACGCTCACTACTTTGAAACGATCAACCGAATGCTCGCGCCGAGAACGCGACGTTAAGCAAGTTAAGCGACCCGTCAACCGGTTATTATTGGGCCGCAGGATCTTACGATCCGCCAGGTTTCTAAAAAGCAGAACCGGAAGCGCCGGATGTGGCTCGAGACCTCGTGGCGCGTCGCTCGTTCTTGATTGCCGCGGCTCTTATAGCTGCGGCGATTGGAGATCCGCTCGTCGAGTCGATTGCGAACACGGGAATTCTCGGTGGCCACTATTCCGATCACAACCATTTAAGTGTATTGCCGGCGTTGCTCGCCGGCTGCGCGTTTGCGTTCGCGCTCGCCGTGCGGCGCTGCTTCTCCGTTTGGCGAGCGACGACCGGTTCGCGCGACTGGTTGATCGATATGGCTACGGCGTGTTCGGAGCGCGCGCGTCCGCGAGATGTAGCATTCGCATACGGCCTGCAACTACTCGCGCTCTTTCTAATGGAAAGTATCGAGCAACTGGCGCTCGGCGGTAAACTACTCGGCGGCACGGCTTGGCTCGGAGGCCCGATCGCCTTTAGCTTAATCGTGCACGCGCTCATCGGCGCGGGCTGCCTCTTCGCCCTCGGAGCGTTCATGCGCGCGCTCGTGCGAACGTTCGCCTCGATCGTTGCGACCCTCGTCCGCTTCGTGTGGCTCGCGCTCGCCCAGCCACCGGCATTCGCGCGTTTCGGTCGCAACGAAACGCGTTGCTTCGGTTCTCAAACACTACGCGTTCATCAAATCGGCGGCCGAGCGCCGCCGCTCCTCTTTACGCCGGCTTAAAGCAACACCAGCTTCCGCGTCGCAAGCGCCGCCGCGCGCTTCTTGAGGAATCACTTTGAAGTCATTGCTAGGGGCAGTGGCGCTATTCGCGCTTCTTGCAAGCCTAATCTTACCGGCCGGCCGCGCCGATGCGGCCGAGTCTACGACCGGCTTGCTCGGCGGTACGGTAACTGCCGCGGGCGGCGCGCCGCTCCCGGGCGTAACGGTCTCGGCCGTATCGCCCTCCGGCCGCTATTCCGCCGTCACGGACGCGCGAGGCCGCTTCTTGATGCTCGGCGTATCGCCCGACACCTACGTCGTTACCGCGGAGCAGGCGGGATACGAATCCGCGATGCAGCGCGACGTAAACGTGCTCTCGGGTGAACGGCAGCAAACCACGTTCGCGCTAGAAAAAGTCTTGCGCACGATCGGCAGCGTGCGAGCCGCGAGCCAAGCCTTCACGCTCGGCTCACCGAGCGATACGTTTACCATCACGGGCGACGCAGCACGCGCGCAGCATCCGATAGCCGCTTCCGCGGGCCTCGCGAGTTACGGGCAAGGTACCGTGCAAGGTGCGATTTCGAACGCCCCGGGCGTCGATCTCGATCCGTTTGCAAATGCGATACTGCGAGCCGGCCGAGTCGGCGATACCGTGTTCGACTACGACTCCGTGCCGATACCGCAAGGGCTAATCGCCGAACCCGGGGGCAACGTCGACGGCGCACAACTGCCGACGACCGGAATCGCGTCGACGAGCGTTACGCTCGCGGGTTATTCGAACGAGAGCGATAACGCACTCGGCGGCGTCGTCAACCAAATCCCGGCCGTCGGCTCGTATCCGGGGCGCTCGACGGTGGAACTCGCGACGGGCGTCGGGACGAAATATCAATTCGGCAACGTCGAAGTGCTCGGCGCGACGCCCGATTTGCGTTGGCGTTACGCGCTCGCGAGTACGCTCGGCAGCGAGTATTTTCAGTACGGCGACGCGCGCACGTTTTACGCAGCCGAAGCGGCGACATACGGGTTAGCGCTGCAGACCCGTGGGCAGTATTCCGTCGAGACGAACGTACACTACAAAGCGACGCCGAAAGACGACCTATCGATCTTGGCCCTCGTCGGTCAGGCGCAGTACAATCAGTACGGTTCTCCTTACCCGGGCGAGACGATCGGCGCATTCAACGGCGCGACGACCGTGTATCCCGGCCACGCGGATCAAAACGCCGCCGTCGCTTTTGCCTCGGGCGTTCGCGGCAATTACGATATCTTTAAAGCGCAATGGCAGCACACGGGGGCGCACGTCTTTTCGCGGCTGCAGGCGTATCAATCGCAGTACGGCTCGTCGTCCGGCGGACCGTTCTGGGATGAGAACGGCTTCCCCGATGGCTCGATCTCTCTCTTTGCGACGTCGTCGCAACGGCAAAACGGCGTTAATCTGGATAACGACGCGGTGTTCGGGCGCCATCGTCTACGTTTCGGCGCCGAATACCGAACGAACACGTCGTACCTCGATCAAGTCGTTCCGACCGCGGACGAATTCATTACCTCCAATCCCACCGTCGGATCGTATCTCGCCTATCTCGGCGACACGTGGACCGCATCGAATCGCCTCGAGCTTTCGGGAACCGCCCGGGCAACGAACTTTCACTTTAAGCCGAGCGACGGCGCCGCTTACGATACGAGTGCGATCGATCCGCATCTCGGCGTGTCCTATAGAATCGGTTCGCAATACGCATTGCGCGCCAATTTCGATCACATCACCGTCGCACCCGCACCTTTGGAAGCCGACCGCACGGACTCCACCAACGTCGACGAAAACGGAAACTTAGCGCCGTTCGTGCGCCTGCGCCCGGAAACGGCAAACGACTTTACGTACTCCTTCGAAGGCGGCGGCCGAACGCAATTTCGCTTGACGTACTATCAGAAGTTCGAACAAAACCTCATCGACGTATTACCGTTCAACTTTCGTTCGGCAGTCTCGGCGGGCACGAGTCCGAGCGGCCTCGGCGTTCCCACGAACGTCGGCGATCTCCGCGCGAACGGGCTCGAGCTCTATCTGAGAAACGGCGGCTTTACGCTCGACAGCAATCTCGTTCGCGCATTCTCTTCCAGCGCTTCACAGTTCGCGTACAACGATCTCAACGCGCCCGCAATCGCCGCCAACCACCTCTTTCCCGTAAGCTATCAACCCGATTTCACGACGGAGCTTTCGTACGAGTTTCGCGACCGCACGAAGCGGTTGCGCTTCACGCCCTCCGTCTCGTATTCGACCGGCTACCCATACGGTAACGGGAAAAAGATCTATGAATTCGGCCCGGGCGACAAGCCGATCCAAGTGCTCAACGACAACTACGTTAATCCCGGTGCGAATTACTATTTCCTGAAAAACCCATCCGCGCCGTTCGACGCCCTCACGAATCCATATATCGGCAACTTGGGCACGAACGAGGGCGACGATCCGAACTCCCTGCGTTCCATTCCGCAGATCCTCGTCAACTTGCACGTCGAAGGCGACATTACGCCGCGGCTGACGGCGATTCTCGACGTGGCGAATCTCTTCGGTAATTTTTCACCGACGGCGTATCAGAACAACTCCTATTTGATCGGGCCACCCGGCTACAAAGGCGGTAACGCTGCGTACGCAAACTGTTACGGCCAGATTCTCGCGGGAACGGTTCCCTGTGCACCGGGCCTTCCGGCGGGGACGACGCCCTACACGCTCGGCAACGGCGTGCCGACGCAAGACGGCGTCACGCAGGCCGTACCGTGGAGCTACGGCACGGGCGCTTACACTCCGCAGAGTTATCCGCTCGGACGCACGCTGCAAGTCCGCTTGCGGTATCGGGTGTGATTCGCCGACTCGCCGCTCTCGCGCTCGCGGGGCGGCGCTTGCAGCAACGTTCGAATGATGAGCGGAACGGCAGGGTTCGTTTAGCGCTCGCACCGGTAAGCCGTAACCGCAGCGGTTGTCGAGTGGGCGATGACGAGTAGCCCGAAGGCAGCGAGTGAGGGTCCGCGACTGGGTAAACATACGGCGTGACCCAGATATCAACCGAAGTCGAGCACGCCCGTGCCGCAGGGCTCCGCTACGTCGACGACCGCCTACCCGGCATAAGCCGCAAGCGCGTGCGTTCGGGGTTCACGTTCTTCGATTCGGCTGGGAAAAAGATCACGAACGAAGACGAACTCAAACGCATCAAGGCCCTCGCGATCCCGCCCGCCTACGAGCACGTCTGGATCTGCCCGATTCCCAACGGCCATATGCAGGCGACGGCCCGCGACGCTAAAGGACGGAAGCAATATCGCTACCACAAACGGTGGCGCGAAGTCCGCGATGCCAACAAGTACGAGTCGACCGTTAGCTTTGCGGAGGCGCTCCCGAAACTTCGTAAGCGCGTCGAAACCGATCTCAAACTCGAGTGTATGAATCGCGAGAAAGTCATCGCGACCGTGGTTCGCATGCTCGACGATACGCTTATCCGCGTCGGCAACGAGACGTACGCGCGCGACAACGATTCCTACGGTCTCACGACGCTACGCCCCCGGCACGTTCGCGTCATCGGCGAAAAACGTATCCGCTTAAATTTTCGCGGTAAGAGCGGCGTCGAGCATGAGATTACGATCGAAGACCGGCGACTCGCAAAGACGGTGATCCGCTGCCGCAATCTTCCGGGAGAACTCCTCTTCAGCTATTTGGACGACCACGGCGCACCGCAGCCCGTGCAGTCCGAAGACGTTAACGAATACCTGCGTACGACGATGGAAGGCGATTTCTCGGCAAAAGATTTTCGCACGTTTGCGGCGACGGTGCTATGCGCGGTCGAACTCGAACGCGCCGGCCCTGCGGAAACCGTCGCGGGAGCGAAGACGAACGTGACGCACGCGGTGGAAGCGACCGCAAAAAAACTCGGCAACACGCCTTCGGTATGCCGCAAGAGCTACGTGCACCCCGTCGTCATCGAACGCTACATGGACGATCGGGTGCTCGAACTACCGGCAGCGCGCGAGACTGCCGCGACGGCCGGCCTCGACGCCGACGAACGTCGCGTGCTCGCTTTCTTGCGAGAACAGACGCTACGCGACGATGGTAAGGAACGCATGGCGAAGCTCGAACGTTCGCTCGGCGCGGTAAAAGCGAAAGCGGGCAAATCCGCGAAGCCCAGGGCGAGCGCGCCGAGATAGCCGCACGACATGCGCGGCTCGGAGCGCAACCCTATTACCGCAACATGGTATCGCGCTCGGTAAATCCGCTGCCACTTCGACCGGCGGCCGCAATGGCGGCGTACGAACGGTCGACGGCTCGATCGATCTGCAACTCGCGGTACAGAAGGAACTCGGCGGGCCGGGCGGCCCGAAGATTAATCCCGAGGACCTTTTCGCAGCCGGTTACGCTGCCGGCTTATAGCGCGCTAGCAGCTTTTAGGGCGCGAGCCGCGACATCTTCCACTCGCCGTTCGTGCGAACGTAAGCGATGCGATCGTGCACGCGATTGCGACGCCCTTGCCAAAATTCGTACGCGTGCGGCGTCACCCGATAGCCACCCCAATACGGCGGACGCTCGACTTCGACGTCTTTGAAGCGCGCGTCTTCCGCCGTCATCTGCGCTTCGAGAAACGCTCGATCCGGAACGACCGTGCTCTGCTTCGAGGCCCAAGCGCTCAAGCGATGGCCGCGCGGCCGCTTCATAAAATAAGCGTCGGACTCGGCCGCGTCTAAGCGCGAAACCCGCCCTTCGATGCGCACTTGCCGCTCGAGCGCACCCCAATAGAAAAGCAACGCTGCCGCCGGGTGAGCGTCGAGTTCGTGGCCTTTACGACTCTCATAATTCGTAAAGAACACGAAGCCACGCTCGTCGTAGCCGCGCAACAGCACGACGCGCAGGGAAGGCTGGCCGCCGTCTCCCACCGAGGCGACCGTTACCGCGTTCGGTTCGACGACGCCATCCGCTGCGAGCGCCGTTTCGAGCCACGCTTTGAACTGTTCCAGAGGGTTCGGCGCGACGAGCGCCTCGTCGAGTGTATTCTTTTCGTAACTAATCCGCGCGTCGCGAACGACGTCTTCCGTACTCACGCGGGTGTTCGACGCGCCGCGGCTTCGGAGCGTGCCGTCGTCGCTTGAACTTCTTCCTGGCTCGCCGTGAGATACGAGACGCGATCGAAAGACTCGTACGAATGGCGCTCGGCCAGCCGCAGGTGCGTCTGCATCGCCTCGAGCGAACCGTCGGTACTTTCGAGCGCATTGAGGGCGGCTTCGTGCGCCCAGGGCATGATGAAAACGACACGGTTGCCGTCGATGCTCGCATAGGCGTCGCCGCGTAAGAAACCGTGAATCGGCTGCGCGAAGCGCTCCGTATACGATAGCAGCGCGGTCACGAGTGGAGCTTGCGCTTCTGGGCGCGTGTCGAAGCGCTGCACGACGTAGAACGACGAGTCGCTCAGCGCGTCGCCGCCCACGATCGCGCCCGCATGCCGGTAACGATGTCCGTCGGCGTTACGCGAACGCCAATCGACCGCGTACAAGAGCATGCCGGGTATGCCTTCGGTCGCCCACGTTTCGCCGCCGTCATACTGTAGTGAGATCGCGACGGAGCCCGTATCGGAACGCACGTAGAGCGACCCGTCGATGAAGCCGGGAGCGTCCGTCACGGAGCCCAGCCGCGTCGCGAGTTCCCCGGTCAAGCCGCGCGACGGCGCGGCGTCGAGGTCGTAAAATCCGATGAACGATTCAGCCATACCCACCACCTTCGAATCGCACGACGGAGCCTCCCCGCCCGCGGGAATTCTCTTCCGCGGGCGGGTACTGCGCGTGCATGGCAGTTGCGAAGACCGGTACGCACCCCTTGAGGATGTGGGGCGGCCTCACGCCAATCCAACGCCGAACCTTCATCGCCGCGTTTCTCGGATGGACGCTCGACGCGTTCGATTTCTTCCTCGTCACCTTCGTCGTAAAAGACATCGCGGAAGAATTCCATCAGTTGCGCGTCGCCGTACTCGGCGCGATCACGTTGACGCTCATGCTCCGGCCCCTCGGAGCGCTGATCTTCGGCATCATCGCCGACCGCTTCGGGCGACGCGGGCCGCTGATGGTAAACATCCTCTTCTATTCGGTTCTCGAACTTTTGAGCGGGTTCGCGCCGACGTTTACGATCTTTCTCATTTTACGAGCGATTTACGGCGTAGCGATGGGCGGCGAATGGGGCGTCGGTGCCGCGCTCGCGCTCGAATCGCTGCCCGCGGAAACGCGCGGCTTTTTCTCCGGCGTTCTCCAGCAGGGCTATGCGACGGGCTACCTGCTCGCAGCGATCACGTTCTTTCTCGTCTATCCGCACTTCGGCTGGCGCGCGATGTTCTTCGTCGGAGCGGCGCCCGCGCTGCTCGTATTTTATATTCGCTCGTTCGTTCCCGAATCCGAAGCGTGGAAAGATCAAAAGGCGCGCAAGGTCGGCGAGACGGGCAATTTATGGCTCGCGTTCACGCGCCAACCGGGGCTCTTTATTTACGCGATCGTGCTCATGGCCGCGTTCAATTTTATGTCGCACGGTTCGCAAGATCTCTACCCGACGTTCTTACGCGATCAGCACGGCTTCAATGTCGGAACCGTTACGTTACTCGCAATCATCGCGAACATCGGTGCGATTCTCGGCGGCTCGATCTTCGGCGGACTCTCGCAGAGTTGGGGCCGCAGGCGGGCCATCGTTACCTCGGCCATAGTCGGCATCTTCGCGATTCCGCTGTGGGTGTTCGCGCCATCCGTCGCGTTGCTCGCGGTCGGCGCGTTCGTGCTGCAGTTCTTCGTGCAAGGTGCGTGGGGCGTCATCCCGGTCCACCTCAACGAACTTTCTCCGGGCGAAGTGCGCGGAACGTTTCCGGGCTTTACCTATCAACTCGGCAATCTTATCTCCGCGGGCGCCGCGCAAATCGAAGGCACCTTTGCGAGGGACACGTTTCCACTTGCGAACGGGGATGCCGACTACGGCAAGGCTCTCGCCGTCATTATGCTCGTCGTCTTCTCGGCCGTCGCAATCATCACGGCCGCCGGCAAAGAACGGCGCGGCGTCGACTTTTCGACCGACTGATCGTGCGGCTACGCTCCGGGTTGGGGCGCTGTGAAAACTTCACCTGTTGACGAGTTTCGCCGGCACGCCGAACACGAGGCCGCCCCCGACCACGAGGCAGAGGGCGATGATCAGCACGCCATCGTTCGTGCTTCCCGTCAAATCTTTCACGTAGCCGAGCAAATACGGACTGATGAAGCCCGCGATGCTACCGACCGAATTTGCGAGCGCGAAACCCATAGCCGCAGCCGCCCCGCCCAAGATCCCGGGCAGCAGCGTATAGAACTGTGGAATGCACGAGACGATGCCCGCCGTCGCGACCGTCAGCGCGACCATCGCATAAGCGGTTTGATTGGAGAAAAACACGCTAGAGATTAAGCCGAGAGCGCCCAAGAGTGCGGGCCCGGTGAGATGCCAGCGGCGTTCGCGCAGCCGGTCGGAACTTCGCCCGACGAGATACATCGCGGGCAAAGCGGCGGCGTACGGAATAGCGGTAAGTAAGCCGACCGAGAGCGGATCCTTGACGCCACTGCTGCGGATGATGCTCGGAAGCCAAAAGCTGACAGCGTAGAGCCCCATCGTGAAAGCCATGTAGATCGCGCTTAAGTACCAAACCTTACCGTCGCTGAGCCCTTGGCGAATGGACTCGAGCGACTTCCCTTGCGCTTCGTGAGTCAGGTCGGCGGCGATGAGCGCTTTTTCTTCGGCGCTGAGCCAAGGGGCAGCCGCGGCACTGTCGTCGAGATAGAAAAGCGAGACGATGCCTCCGATAACGGCGGGCAGCGCCTCCAACACAAACATCCATTGCCAACCCGTGAGACCACCCACGTGATTGAGATTCCCGATGATCCAACCCGAAAGCGGACCGCCGATAACGCCCGAGAGCGGTATCCCGAACATAAAGAGCGCCGTCACCTTGCCGCGCCGCGACGCGGGAAACCACGTGCTCAAATAATAGAGCGCCGCCGGTATGAGGCCGGCCTCCGCAACGCCGAGCAGAAAGCGTAACGCGTAGAAGCCGGCGGGCGATTTTACGAAGATCATGGCCGCCGAAATGATGCCCCATGTGACCATAATGCGGCCGATCCAAAACCGTGCGCCGACGCGCAGCATCACGAGATTGCTCGGAATTTCGAAGAGCACGTAGCCGATAAAGAAGATGCCGGCGCCGAGGCCGTACGTCGTTTCGCTGAAGTTGAGATCGCCGAGCATTTGTAATTTCGCGAAGCCGACGTTGACGCGATCAAGATACGAGCAGACGTAGCAAAAGAGCATCATCGGAATCAAACGTCGCGTCAAACGGCCGTACACGGCATTCCGGGTAGGTGTTTGGTCGAGTGGCAAGGTTGCAGCCGCTTGGGACATCGGTTCCTCTCCCTCGTAATCGTACGTCGTCGATCGGATGTCGCTTTATTGCGAACCGAGTATAACGATCGTTCAGAGTTGCAATTCGTCCGGTCCGAGCGAAGTGAAATAGGCATCGACGACGGCATCGGTCACCGCGCTCAACTGGGCCGGTTTCCAGTGCGGATTGCGGTCCTTGTCGATGAGCGCCGCGCGCACGCCCTCGGCGAAATCGTGTTCGGAGACGAGACGGCCGACGAGTCGGAACTCGAGCCGGAAGCAGTCTTCGAGGCTCGTTAACATGCGCGCCTCGCGAACGGCGCTGCTCGAGCCGGAGCGTGCCACGAGCGGCCGCGCATTCGGCCATGATACCGCTCCAAACTTGCGCGCCGCGTCGCTCGCATGTGCGAAACCTTGCACGGCGCGAACGTCGCCGCCCGCGCAAAAGCCGCGCGACCCCGCGCCGTCGAGAAGCACCAGCCTAACGCTCGGGTCGTGCCCCCAATCCGTAAGGATCGCAGCCATCTCGCGAATCATCTCGAGCGACAACGCGTCGATTTTCTCGGAACGCTCGAGCGTGATGCGGCCCGTGCCTTGCGAGCGCGACGATCTGATGTGTTCGCACCGTAGCATCGGTTTACACTGCCCGGCGCGCGACGATCGCGCTAGAATACGGGCGTTTCACGTGTTCCGTCGTCAAGGTCTCGACAAAATAGGAGCCGCCGAGCGGGTCCGTCACTTGCGTGACGTTGCTCTCTTCGGCGATGACTTGCTGTTGTGCGCAGCGCCATGCGCATCGCGTCTTCGGTCGGAATCGCGAACGCTTCATCGTAGCCGTTCGTGTGCCCGAAGCATTCTTTCATGATCTTCGCGTAACAGCGGCGCGCAATTGGCCCGGAGCCTACGGCGGGACGATCGATGATGCGCTTTTTCGACCACGTTGCATGGCTCCGAATCACGGAATGCGTCCGGTCGCGAGCCCCGCGAGGAACGTCACGAGCAGTAGCGCCCCGCCGCCGAGCGCGAACGGCAAGCTGCCGTCGATGCGTTTCTTCGTCCAAGCCGTATCGAGCGCGATACGCCGGAACGCTTCTTGTAACGCAGCCGCGTCGCGCGCGCCGACGTAGCGGCCGCTGCCGTTCTGCGCGATCGCGCGCAGCGAATCGACGTCGAGGTCGGCCGGGTCCGAAGTACCGGGAATCGTTTCGCCGCTATCGCTCGATCCCACACCCACCGTCTCGATGCGCACGCCGGTCGCGCCGATCGTCTGCGAGGCTGCGACGGGATCGCTTCCGCGGTTATTCACGCCGTCGGTCAAGAGCACGATCGCGCGCCGGCCGTGCGCCGGCAGAATGCGCGCCGCGAGCTGCAAGGCGTCGCCGATAGCAGTCGCACCGTCGGGCGGCGGAAGACGATCGAGCGCTTCACGCGCGACGTCGAGATCGGCCGTCGGCGCGAGCTGCGCCGAGGCATCGGAGGAGAACGTCACGATGCCGACCTTCGTGCCCGCGGGGACGGCGTCGATGAACGCGCGCGCCGCCGTTCTCGCAGCCGCAGCGCGCGTCGGCGTGAGATCGACCGCGCGCATCGAACCCGACGTATCGATACAAAGCACGACCGTGCCGTCGCGGGAGGGCACGCGCACGACGAAATTCGGGCTCGCAAGCGAGAGCGAGAGCGCCGCGACCGCAACCACGTACGCGCCGAAGAGCAACGCCGCAGGCCAACGCGGCGCTCGCAGCGCTTCGAGCGCGAACGCGAGATTCGAATACGCGAGCGCTTGCGCGTGGCGGCGGCGCTCGAAGGCCTTGAATGCCCAAGCGAATGCAAATACGGCGACAAACGCCGCCACGAGAACGAGCGGGTGTGCGAAGCTCACGGGCGCCGGAGATTCTTCATCGCGAACCCGGATTCGAGCCCGTACGGAGGGCTCATTTCGAACCAACCCACGCGTTCACGCAAGATCAAGCGCCGTCGCGAGCGCGCGCTCGCAGCCGGCGTCCGCCTCGAGCAACGCCGTCCGCGCGCCGAAGTCGTGTAGCGCTTCCAACACGGCGGCCTCCCGGCGTACGACGGCCGCACGATAGCGGTCGCGCGCACGCCGGTCGACGAACACGCGCGCGACCGCGCCGCTTCCCGCGTCGCGCAAGCGCACGAAACCGCGCAGCGGCAGCGCTCCGCGCCACGGATCTCCGATGACGAGAGCCGTCACGTCGAAGCGAGCGGTGCACGCGCGCAGCACGGGTCGCATATCCGTCAACTCGAAGAAATCGCTTACGATCAGAAGCCGCGCATCGCGCGGCAGTAAAGCGAGTGCGACTTCGAGTTCGCGCCGCAGCTTCGTACCCGGCGCTTCGCGCGCCGCCGCGCAATACGCCGCCGCCATGCGCCCGCGCGCGTGCGGCGCCGCGAGCACCGTCCCCGCACCGACGCGATAGCAGCGGTCGTCGCCGACGGCGGCCGCGTACCACGCACTCGCGGCGTTACACGCCGCATCGTAATTCGACAGCGTCCGTCCCACGAACATCGAGGGCGAGGCATCGATCGCCGCGGCGAGCGCGAGCGAAGAATCTTCGAGCACCACGCGCGTCTGCAGATCGCCCGCCCGTGCAGTTGCGGCCCAATCGATACGCCGCGGATCGTCGCCATCCACATACGTGCGAAGCTCCGCGAACTCGTAACCGTCGCTTCGCCGCGGCGAGGCGATGCCGGAGCCGCGTTGACGCGGCGGCCGTCGTAACAGAAGTGCGGCCCGAAGGCGCGCTGCGAACGCGCTCATGCGCGGAGATTTGTTGCGAGCTTGAGAATACGTTCGAAACAAAACTTACACGCAAGGGAGACCGCTTGATCATTAAGGCCGATATCACGATTCCGGTCGGCGATAGGACCATGCCCGCGTATCTCGTGCGGCCGGGCGCCGGAATCAAACACCCGGCGGTCATCGTGCTCGAGGGCGTGTACGGCTTCGATGAAGAGTTGCGGCGCATTACGGAACTCGTCGCGAGCTTCGGCTACGTCGGTCTCGCGATCGACTATTTTCATCGCTCTGTCGATCATATGAGCGAACCGTTCACGCCGGAGGGCCGCGCGATGGGCGATCGAGCCGCCGAGACGGTTTCGAAAGAGTCGGCGCGTACCGACGTCGCCGCCGCGCGCGACTGGTTGAACGACCAGCCGTTCGTCGATCATAGCAAGATCGGCACGTGGGGATTCGGCTTCGGCGGAACGACCGCGTTCGTAACGGCGACGCTGCCCGGCATCCGCGCGGCCACCGTCTTCTACGCGCAAAGCATCGCTTCGCTGCTTCCGAATAAGGAAGCCTCGCCGCTCGAAGACGCCAAGGACATTCGCGCGCCGCTCTTGCTCATTTTCGGTGGCAAGGACGAACTCGTCGCAACGCGCGACATCGAAACGATCGAATCGACGCTCGCCGCGAATAATAAGCGCTTCAACATCCAGACGTATCCTAACGTCGGCCACTCATTCTTCCGCGCGACCGGCAATTCAGCATCGGTCCGCGAGGCCTCCGATGCATGGGAACTCGTGCAAGTCTTCTTCACCAAGTATTTGCGGTAACGGCATGCGGCTTCGCTAAGGTCCGCTACGGCCGTAGCTCCAGTGACGACTGCGTCGCACGCGAGACGGCCGCGTCGCCGAACGGCAAGGGCACGAGCGTTCCCGCGAGCCACGTAGACGCGAGATCGCGATAATGCGGCGAGCCCGGTTGGCCGGACTCGCCGAGCGGAATCACGATCCCGCCCGCGTCCCAATTGCCGACGTCCCAAACGGCACGAAAACTCTGCGCGTTCGCGGGCGCTTGAACGTGCGGCGTATACGCGTCCCCCCTTCCCGGGAAGAGAACGCCGTTCCAGAACGATAAGCCGAGGCCCGCGAGCGGATGCTGCGCGGTGCGCGCGCCGACGGCGCTCCACGTCGCATCGAATTGGCCGCGCGCGTGCATCGCGACGATCGCTTGGCGCGTCGAGGCGACCAGGAACGCGCCGTAGTCGTCGCTCGGCACCCAACCGCGCGGCCGCTCGCGCAACGCGCGCACGAGCGCGACGAAAGCCGCGCCGCCTTCGCTTTGCAAATACCGTCGCGCGAGCGGGGGCGGGAGATGCATCGCGACGAGCCGTTCCGTCGCGGCGCGACGCACGGCATTGGCGTAAACGGCGGCATGAGAATCCGGGACGAAGCGACCGTCGAACGTGGCGAGCGCCACGCGCACGCGTTCGAGATCGTCTTTGGGACGTGGCACTCGCGCGAGCGCCGTGGCCGTTTCGCGCGCGAGATCGCGCTCGGACAGCGAAACGACGTCGGCCTGAACGCTCGAAAATGTCGCACCGTCGTACGGCGGCCGCGCGAGTAATCGCGCGATGCGCGCAGCGCGGTACGGTGGTGAGAAAGCCGCGCTTAAGCGATACGGATAACCGCGACCGTACATCCGGTCGTTCGCCGTAAACACGAGCGCGTCGCGACTCGGCGTTACGTGCGGTAACGCCGCGAACGGCACGCTCGGTGCGGGCGTCGCCTGGTCGCTCGCGCCGTCGTGCGCCGCGAGACCCCAAGCGTCGTCGAGCGGTATATCGCCCGCAAGCGAATAAGCCGCTTCGCCGCGATCGTCCGCGACGACGAAGTTTTGCGGCGGTCCCGGATAACGCGCGAGTGCCACGAGCGCCGCACGCGTGGAATTCGCGCGGTCGAGCGCGTCGAATTGTTCGAGCGACGAGCGGCGATCCGTATCGGCCGTCCACGCG
Source organism: uncultured bacterium (assembly GCA_964244215.1). GTDB lineage: Bacteria > Vulcanimicrobiota > Vulcanimicrobiia > Vulcanimicrobiales > Vulcanimicrobiaceae > CAXTIY01. The sequence continues at coordinate 7,063 of CAXTIY010000009.1, read as the reverse complement.
GCCGCATACTTCGTCTTGCCGTCGACCGCGAAGACGAAGCCGTGGCGCGTGCGCAGATAATCGCGTGTGACCGCGTTCCCTAGACGCACGTGAAAAATTTCGTGCCGCACCTCCGCGACCCGCGTCTTACCGTGCGCGAGATACGTTCGTTCACCGGTAAAGCGTTCGCGATAGACGCGCACCGTCGCGACCGTGCCGTTGGTCGCCCCCCACGCGACGTGGTCGTCGTGACCGAGCACGACACCGGGCACTCCCGGCAGCGTCGCGCCCGCGGCGTGGTAACCCGGCGCCGCGAGATCGACGAGCCACCAGACGCCGGGGACGCGTAATTCGAGATGCGGATCGTTCGCGAGCAACGCACGATGCGTGCGCGTCAGTGCCGCTCCCGCCGCAAACTCGTTGCTCCCGCGGCCCGCACGAGCGTCGACGATTCCCGCGAAGAGCGGGGCCGCAGATGGGTACGGCAGCGAAAGTGGCGGCAACGTCGCGACGGGCGCGGGCTCGCGCGGTGCGATCGGTACGTCGTACGCCGGATCGCTAATAGCGAAAAACGCATCGCGACCGTGCGGCCCCACGGCCGCGATAACGTCGGCGCGCGTCTTCACGTCTTCCCATGAATCGGTGAGGGCGAGGACGGTCGAGAACGAAGCGATGAGCGAATCGCGCGCCGTCCAAGGTTCGGGCTTATAACCGAGGACGCGAAATTCCGGCGGCAACGGCCGGCGCGCGATCGCGGCGTTGACGCCCGCGGCAAAGGCGTCGAGCGTCGCGCGCTCGCGCGCCGGAAGAGCTGCGAGCTCGGCACTCGCGATGCTCTGCACGTCGAACGTGCGCGCTTCGTAGTCGCTTTGGATCGCGAGCGAGCCGAGTACCTCCGCCAGGCGTCCCGCGACCAGCCGCCGGTAGAGGTCGAGTTGGAAGAGGCGGTCGCTGCCTTGCAGATAGCCGTCGGCGAAAAAGAGATCGTGTTCGTTTCGCGCGCGCACGTGCGGTATTCCGCGTTCGTCGCGAGCGATCGTTACGGGTTCTCTCAATGCGAGACCGCTCACGCTTCCCGTTTCGTCGTGACCGCCCGCAGCGACGCCCGCGTACACGTATGCCGCAAACGCCGCGATAACCAGCAGGAGCGGTATCGCGGCGAGCACGATCGATAGACCTAAGCGCCGCCATACGTCCGCGCCGCGACCGCGGCGTTGCGGTGCGCGCCGCGGCTTATTCTTGGAGACGGAACGGAGTTCCGGAATCGAACGTAAACTTCGGGACCGTCGCCGGAAATTGGTAATCGACGAAATCGAATTCGAATTTCGGAATAGACGTATCGAGTCCGAAATTCAGCGGTCCTTCGGCGAAGATCTGCTGCACGTAATTGCGCCCGGCGAGGACCACGTAACGAACCATCCACGACACGCCGTCGTAAGGTTTGCCGTTCAAGATACCCTGGACGCGCACTTGGATCGTGCGGTACGTCGCCGGATCGACCCAGACGTCACGCAAGCGATTGATCTTCGGATCGCGGAGCGGCGTTAATTTTAAATGTAACGACTGCTGCTCGATTACCGTTTCCGGGCCGACGATCTCTATCTGATACGCGCGCGTATTCGCTTCGACGCGCGTAATCTGCCGTAACGCATCTTGGGGATCGGGCGAGGAGCCGTTACTCGCCGCGGGGCCGGGCGAAGGACTCGCGAGAGACAGCGACGCTGCGAAGCGCGTACGCAAGCCGAACGATTCGTCGGGAGCGATTTGCGGATCGTCGACGCGGATCGGTTCGGAATCGGGATTCGTATTGAAGATTTCCGTTCCGAAGATCGAGAACCCGACACCCCGCAGGCGCGCATTCTCAGCCGGGATATCGTGCAGGCGCAGCAGCTTAATCGAGCCGTCTTTCGTGCGATAATACGCATCCCACCACGTATCGACGACGAACTTACCGTGCTGGTATCGCTCGAGCGCTCCATAGCGCAAATACGGAACGTCGACGCGTTGGCGCCAGACGTCACGCACGTTTGCAAAGATTCGTTCGGCTTCGAGATTCGGCGAAGGAGTGGGTGAGGGCTCCGGTGCCGCGGCGCCGAGCAACGCGACGACGAGCGCGCAGAGCGACGACCGTGAATACATTGCGGGCGGCTTCGGCGCTCGGCGCGCGAAGTCCGCGACGGACTACGCCTCGGGCGCGAGCACCCGATAGGCGTCGTGAATATCGCGCTTGGCAAGCATGAGGGCGCTTTCGATAATCGTTTCACGATTGAGGGCGCAGGTGCAACGGAGCGCGCCGCAACCATCGCCCGCATGCAGCGTCGCTCCATGACGGCAAAAATCGCAGGTGACTAAGTGATCCAAAGTGCCGACTCCCTATGGAAGCGTGCGCAAAGCGCCCGCATTCTTGCATATCGGTCGTAAGACAACGCTTTCGCGGCGGTTGGTTCCCATTAGGGAACCGGCACGCCCGCGATCAGCGCCGCGATGATCCCCTCGGGATCGACCTTATCCACGAGAAGGCGGTAGCTGAAGGCGAGACGGTGCCGCAGAACGTCGGGCGCGCTCGCCCGTACGTCGTCCGGCGTTACGTAGCTACGCCCCCCGAGCAGCGCCGCCGCGCGCGCGATGCCTGCCAGGGCCAGCGTCGCCCGGGGGCTCGCGCCGCGTTCGACGTATTCGTGCGGGGCGCGCGACGCCGTCACGAGGTCGACGATGTAGCCCGCTACCCGGCGATCGATATAGACCGCGCGGCCTTCATGTTGCCAGCGCCGGAGATCGTCCATGGTCACGACGTCGTGCGGCAACGCCGGCGGTTCGCCGCCGAAGCGTTCCAAGATCGCGAGTTCCTCGCTCGGCTCCGGGTAGCCGAGCAGCACCTTGACGAGGAAGCGGTCCATCTGCGCGAGCGGCAATGCGTAAGTGCCGTCGCCGTCGAGCGGATTCATCGTCGCCGTGACGATGAAGGGATCGGGCAGCGGGAACGTCTCCCGGCCGATCGTTACTTGCCGCTCCTGCATGCCCTCGAGCAACGCCGATTGCACTTTGGCCGGTGCGCGGTTAATTTCGTCCGCCAAGACTACGTTTGCGAAAATCGGACCGAGCGCCGTCGTGAAATCGCCCGTGCGCTGATCGAAGATGCGCGTTCCGACGATGTCGCTCGGTAAGAGATCGGGCGTGAATTGGACGCGATGAAAGCTCCCGCCGACGGCCGCCGCAAGCGCCCGGCAAGCGAGCGTCTTCGCGAGGCCCGGCGGCCCCTCGAGCAGTACGTGACCGCCCGCGATCGTCGCCCGCACGAGCGCTTCGAGGGTTTCCCGTTGTCCGACGACGGTTTCCGCGAGCGCGTCGAGCAGCACGCGCGGCGCTACCGCAGGTATGGCAATGCCTCGGCGATCGCCTCGGGCAGGCGCGTCTCTTCGCAGAACGACGCGCGCTCGACCGCCGCGAGCGCGACGACGGCGGGACCATCGGGCAACGCGCGGCGCCGAACGAGGTCGGCGAGCGTTTCGTCCTCACGGGCGTTCGCGCGATCGCGCAAGGCCCGACGCACGGCGAAGACGCGCTCGCGCGTCGGTTCGCGCGAGAGCGCCTCGACGAGCGAGCCGAATGCGGGCGGCGCCGGAGCGACCGGCACTTGGGGCACGGCCGGCGGCTGCGGCGCGAGTGCCGCCGGGCGGACGGGCCGGCGGCGGTACCCCCACCAAAGCGCCGCGGCCGCGACGAGCAGAAGCAGCGCGATCAACGCGAAGCGTAAGACGCCTTCGGCTAGACCGTAGAGCGTGTCGCGAACGTCCCCGCCGAAGGCGCCCGACGGCGCCACGTGCATAGCGAGCGTGCCACTTAAGAAGCGGCTCGGGCGCCCGGTGCGCGCGTCGACCGCGGAGAGCGTCGCGGCTCCGATCGTCTGATCCCCCGGCTGCGTCGCGTCGAGCGTAAGCGTCTCGACACACGTACTGCCGGAAGCTTCCTCCGAGCAACGCCGTTCGTCGCCGATCTCTTCGAAGCCGGAGAGATTCGGGAGCGTCACGTTATCGAGCGCCGTCATGCGTTCGGCGAGTCTCGCCGTAATCGTCACGTGAAAGGCCTCGCCGACGCGTACGCTCGTCCGGTCGGCGCTGAGCGAAAAATCGCGCACGTGCAACGTCGCGAGTTCTTGGGCGAAAGCCACGTCCGCGAACACGACGCTCGCGGGCGCCGTGGCGATTAGGACGGTAGCGAGCCGATCCACTCGCGAAATAAGAACCGCGCGTCCGAAGGTCCGGGCGAGGCTTCGGGATGGAATTGTACCGCGACGATCGGAAGCGATTTGTGGCGGAAGCCTTCGTTCGTACCGTCGTTGAGATTGATCATCGTTGCCGCGAGATGGTTCGGGAGTGAAGCACCGTCGACGGCGTACCCGTGATTGTGCGCCGTCACCATCACCGTATCGTTCTCGAGATTTTTAACCGGTTGATTGCCACCGCGATGACCGTAGGGCAATTTATACGTTTTCGCTCCGCACGCGAGCGCGAGCAGTTGGTGCCCGAGACACACGCCGAACATCGGAACCCGGCCGACGAGCGCACGCAGCGTCTCGATCGTTTCCGGCAGATCCATCGGGTCGCCGGGGCCAGGCGAAATGACGATCGCATCGGGCCGCCGCGCGAGCAATTCTTGGGGCGTAACGCCGTAAGGCACGACGGTCAGGCGCACGCCGAGCGCGCAGAGGTCGCGCACGATCGCGCGCTTGACGCCGCAATCGATCACGATCACGTGTGGCCCCGTCGCCCCGTCCCAGGCGGTACGCACCGTGCGTGTAGCGACGTCCGCGACGAGTCCGGCGGTCGAGGTTTCCCGAGCGTAGGGCGTGAGCGATGCTTCCATGCGCTCGATCGCACTCGCACCGACCGCGAGCGCCGCGCGAATCGTACCGTGCTCGCGCAGAACCGTCGTGAGCGCCCGCGTGTCGATGCCGACGAGCGCCGGCACCCGCTGCTCGGTGAGCCACGAAGCGAGGTCGTGCGTCATCGCATGGTGCGAAGGGTGCCGCGAAATCTGCTTGATGATCGTACCGGCAACGCAAGCGCGCCGGTGCTGCGAAGCGCTACCCGAGATGCCGTAGTTCCCGATCATCGGATACGTGAACGTGAGCAGCTGACCCACATACGATGGGTCGGTCAGCGCTTCTTCGTACCCGGTCATGCCGGTATAGAAGACGGCTTCACCCAAGGCAAGCGCTTCGTAGCCGATACCCTCGCCATCGAAACGCGTTCCATCGGCAAGCAGCAGTGCGGCGGGCATCGTCATCTCTGGGGCCTTCGGATTTAGCTTCGCGTCGCCGCCCCCCTCCGCGCGGAAGGCGCCCGGCGACCGGAGCGCTTCGCTATCGAGCGGCGCATAGCGTGCGGTCTTTCTAAGCGAGCACGAATTTCCCGAGCAACGCTCCACCGCCGCGCGCTTCGACTTCCGCGCGTTGGATCGGCGCGACGGCCGCGTTGATCTCTGCTGCCGCGCCGCCCGCCGGAACGGTCGTCCGAAGGGGACGCGAACCTGCCGGTGCGTTTGCAAGCGCCAGAATCGCTTTTGCGACGTCGCGCGAATCGCGGCTTTGCGCTTCAGCTGCCAAGCTGGCGAATAGCGCATCGCCGTAATGCGAGAGCCCTTCGTAAGCCGCCGCACGCGCTGCGTCGTCCGGCCCGACCACTTTACCGCCGATCTCCGTCGGGTAGGCGCCGGGCTGAACGAGTGCGACGTCGATTCCCGACGGCGCGAGTTCGAAGGACGAGGCTTCTGCCAGGGCCTCGAGCGCCCACTTGGACGCCGAATACACACCGGCGAACGGAAAGACGAGGCGGCCGACGACGGAAGAGACGTAGATCACGAGGCCAGTCTTACGTTCGCGCATCGCGGGCAGAAACGCGCGGTTCACGCGCAACGGGCCGAAGACGTTCGTCGCGAACTGGCGCTCGACAGCGGCCGGCGTGAACGCTTCGACCGGGCCGAAGAAGCCGTTCCCCGCGTTATTGACTAAAAGATCCGGTGCTCCCGACTCCGCGACGATTCGCGCTGCGGCAACCTCGACCGACGCATCGTTCGTAACGTCGAGTTCTACCACGGTCGCACCGGCAGCGGACAATTCTGCTGCGAAGGGAGCGTTGCTCGATGCGACGTTTCGCATCGTCGCGTAGACGCGCCAGCCGTCGGTAAGAAGCGCTTCGGCGGTGAGCCGTCCGAAACCGGAACTGGCTCCGGTGACGACGGCGGTGCGTTGATTCGGCATGCTGGCCTCATTGCTCGCAAGCGAGCTCATTTACGTGTTGGTATTCTCCAGACGAGTACGCACGCGCAAGTCCGTTTGATTCAAAGGCTCGGACATCGCCCTGAGGCGCTCCTGCGAACGGTGCTGCTAGGATCGCTCGTCGCGCCTCGCGCAAACGACTCGGCCGGCCTACGGGGACAGCCGTATGACTTGCTGCCTTAAAGGCGAACAACTCATCGTGGGCATCGAATCGGATTCCGAAGCGCAGCGCCTCGCGGGCGACCGACAAAATAAAATGAAAGTAGCCGTGATCGGGCTTAAGGACGACCACGAAGCGCTCGACCGCGATTACTTCCTCGCGCTTTCGGCAGCTGAGAAAATGGCAATGGTGGCGACGATGTTTGCCGAGCAATGGTTGCTCAAAGGCGGAAATGCAGATCAACTCCGACTTCGAAGAGATATTGCTCGCCTTCAACGCGGAGGGAGTTAAGTATCTCGTAGTCGGAGCATACGCCGTCGCCGCTCACGCTCGTCCTCGCGCGACCGGGGACATCGACCTTTGGGTCGATGTTTCTGCAGAGAACGCGGGCAAAGTGTTCCGCGCGCTTTGCGTATTCGGTGCACCGATAGATCATATCGACGAACGGACATTTAACGAGCCCAACATCGTACTTCAGATCGGCATCGCGCCGCTGCGAATCGACATTTTGACAGGTATCGACGGCGTAAGCTTCGATGAAGCTTGGCCCAATCGTATCGACTCGTTCATCGGTGATGACGCCCGTTGCGGTAATCGGACGGGTCGACTTAATACGAAAGAAGGCGAGCGGTCGGGCGAAAGACGTA
>CAXTIY010000008.1:0-24156 GCA_964244215.1 uncultured bacterium | reverse complement strand
TGCGAACCGGCCCGAAAAGATTTCGTTCACACCCCTCATCGCGTACGCCCTCGCGCGCGCGGCGCACGACTATCCCGCGATGGTTACGAGTTTTCGTCGCGACGGGACGACGGCGAACCGGGTCCAGAACGGCGTGCACCTCGGCATCGCGGTGGATACCGAACGCAAGGACGGTTCGCGGTTCCTCGTCGTGCCGGTCATCCAGAACGCCGGCAGCTTGCCCTTCCCCGCCTTCCGCACCGCTTATGAGGCGCTCATCGCCAAGGCGCGCGAGGGTAAGCTCGGGGCGGACGACCTTAGCGGCGCATCGTTCACGTTGACCAATCCCGGCGGCCTCGGTACGGTCGCTTCCGTTCCGCGCCTGACGGCGGGACAGGGCTCGATTATCGCAGCGGGCGCCATCGTCTATCCGCCCGGTTTCGCAAATATGGATCCCGCGGCGTTACGTTCCCTCGGCGTCGAGAAGATCTTAACGTTGACGAGCACCTACGATCATCGCGTGATCCAAGGCGCACAATCGGGCGAGTTCCTCAAGCGCGTCGACGATCTGTTGCAAGGCAAGAACGCTTTCTACGATGCGCTCTTCGAGAGTCTGGAACTCTCTCGTGCACCGAACACCGCTCCCGTCGCATCGTTCGTGCCGCCCGAGCCGCGAGCGGCGACCCCGCAGCGCTCGCGTCCGCCGAGCGACGTACCTCCGGGGCAGTCGCACGCCGAACCACGCGAATTCGAACCGTATTCCGATGAGTTGCTGCGCGCCGTCGCTGCGGGCATGGCGATCCTCTCGTCGTATCGGCGCCACGGTCATTTGGCGGCGACGCTCGATCCGCTCGGTACGCGGCCCGAAGGCGACCCCGCACTCGACTGGCGCAATTACGCGCTCACACCGTCGGTCATGTCGGCGATACCCGCCTCTTTGCTACATACCGAACTTCGCGGCAATACGCTCGCCGACGTCGTCGCCGAATTGCGCCGCACCTACGGTTCCACGATCGCCTACGAAGTCGAGCACATCGCCAATACCGAGCAGCGTGAATGGTTGCGCGATTATATCGAATCGGGTTCGCACTTCGTCGCACTCGAGCCCGAACGCGCGCGCGTGGTGCTCGGGCGGCTGACGAAGGTCGAAACCTTCGAGCGGTACTTACGCAAGACGTATATCGGCTCGAAGACGTTTTCGATCGAAGGCCTCGACAGCATGGTACCGATGCTCGAAGAAGTGATGTCGCTTTTCGCTGCCGACGGCGTGGAGACGGTCGTGCTCGGCATGGCGCACCGCGGGCGGCTCGCGACGATCGCGCACGTGGTCAATCGTCCGTACGAGGAGATACTCGCCGAATTCGAAGCCGCGGATTTACGCGGCGACGACGAAGGCGCAAGCGACGTCACGGGCGATGTGAAATATCACCACGGAGCGCGCGGTATTTATAACGCGCCCGCGGGCCCCGTCGAAGTCGCGCTTGCGAATAATCCGAGTCATCTCGAAGCGGTCGACGGCGTCGTCGAAGGGCGCACGCGCGCGTTGCAAACCAATCACGATACGGCGCTCGCGACGCTCGATACCGGTCGCGCGGCACCGATCCTCATTCACGGCGATGCCGCGTTCTCCGCGCAAGGCGTCGTCGCCGAAGTTCTCAATCTCTCCGCGCTCGCCGGCTATTCGACCGGCGGCACGCTGCACGTTATTGCGAACAATCAAGTCGGCTTCACGACCGATCCGCGCGAGGGCCGCTCGACCCGCTACGCCTCCGATCTCGCGAAAGGCTTCGACGTGCCGATCGTGCACGTCAATGCGGACGACGTCGATGCATGCATGGCGGCCGTCCACCTCGCGATCGATTTCCGGCGCCGCTTCGGCCACGATTTCATCATCGATCTCATCGGCTATCGCCGTTTCGGGCATAACGAAACCGACGAGCCGGCATACACGCAGCCGGGAATGTACGAACGGATTAAATCGCATCCGACGGTGCGCGAACTTTACGCGCAAAAGTTAATCGCGCAGTCGATCGTTACGCCGGAAGAAGTGAACGCGCTGCTGGCGGCCGCGACGGCGAAGATCACAGCCGCCCATCAAACGGTTAAGAGCGGCGTTTGGACGCACGTCGGCCCGGCACGTCCCAAGGGCGAAGGCCGCCTCGCGACGGTCCCGACGAAGATCGATCTCGCGGCGCTCATCGCCTGGAACGAGCGATTGCTCGAAGTGCCCGCGAAGTTTACCATCCACCCCAAACTCGTGCGTCAACTCGAGCGCCGCAAGACGGCGTTCGCCGAAGCGGGCGACTTCGATTGGGGACTTGCCGAAGAGCTGGCGTTCGCGTCGCTGCTTTCCGAAGGCACGCCCATCCGCTTGACCGGACAAGATACGCAGCGCGGCACCTTTTCACACCGCCATCTCGTTTTCCACGACGCGAAGACGAACGCCACGTACGCGCCGATCCAGCACCTTCCCGATGCGCGCGCGAGCATGGAAGTGTACAACAGTCCGCTTTCCGAATACGCATGTCTCGGTTTCGAATACGGCTACGCCGTGGAATTGCCGCAAGCGCTCGTTCTCTGGGAAGCGCAATTCGGGGACTTCAACAATTCCGCGCAAGTGATCATCGATCAGTTCATCGCCGCGGGGCAAGCGAAGTGGGGAGAGACTTCGCGGCTCGTGCTTCTGCTGCCGCATGGCTACGAAGGCGCCGGTCCCGAGCACTCGAGCGCCCGCATCGAGCGCTTTCTGCAACTGTCGGCCGAGGGCAACGTGCAGATCGCGAACTGCTCGACGGCCGCGCAGTATTTTCATCTGCTGCGCTTACAGGCGCGGCAGCAGCGCGCGCTACCGCTCGTCATCTTTACTCCAAAGAGTCTCTTGCGCATGAAAGCGGCTTCGGGAACGATCGAGGATCTAACGGACGGGGCGTTCCGCCCGGTAATCGACGACCCGCGCTACGTGCAAAACCGCGACGCGGTGGAGCGCGTGCTGCTATGTTCCGGGAAAATCTATTACGATCTTACGAGCAGCCCGCGCTACGCAGAGCTGAAGAAAACGGCGATCGTGCGGCTCGAGCTGCTATCGCCGCTGCCGGTCGAGCAGATCATCGAAGTACTGGCATCTTATCCGAATCTGGCCTCCGTCGCGTGGACGCAAGAAGAACCTAAGAACATGGGCGCCCGCGCTCACGTCCGGCGGCGCATCGTGGAGCTGCTTCCGAACGGATTAGAAGATGTCGCGTACATCGGGCGCCCTTGGCGCGCGAGTCCGTCGGAGGGTTATGGCGGCGCGCACGCGGTCGAGCAAGAGCGCATCGTGCGCGAAGCGCTTACGGAGGTTTAGGAGTAGCGCCGAACCACGGTACTCGGGTTTCGTAAAAGCGTCTAGATCGCATCCGGGCCGACCGGCGGGCGGATGAGGTATCCCTGCATCGCGTCGCAACCGATCGAGCACAAGTAGTCGCGCTGCTGCCGCGCCCAACGGTACGTGCCGTTGCGGCTTACGATGCGGTAGTCGCGCCCGAAACCGCCTTTGCGCGCCGCCGCTGCGGCTAAGAGCGTTTCGCGGCAGTGCCGCAAGCTTCGACGTTGCGAGACTATGTCGTTTTAACGAGTCGCGCAAACGGAACTCCAAAGCGTGCGAGCCTAAAGCGTCTATCGGCGCTGTACGGGTAGCGGCAACGTGATGTCGGTCGCAGTTTGCAGCGCCTGGGGCCTTAGTCTGCGGCGATCGCCGCTATAACGAACGCGTACGTGAGCGCCGTCTCGCGCAGATGATCGTAGCGGCCCGACGCCCCGCCGTGGCCCGCGCCGAAGTTCGTGACCAGCATGATGGGCCGCTTGCCGGTATCGCAATCCCGCAGACGGGCGACGAGCTTCGCGCCTTCCCAGTACGGCACTTGGCTGTCGTTGAGCGAAACGCGTACCAGCGTCGCGGGATACGCCTGCGTCGCCACGTTATCGTAAGGTGAATAGCGGCGCATGTAGGTGAAATCGTCTGGGTTATTCGGATCGCCCCATTCGAGATATTCGCCCGTCGTGAGAGGCAGCGACGCATCGAGCATCGTGTTCAGCACATCGACGAACGGCACTTGCGAAACGACGGCGGAGAACAGTTCGGGGCGCATGTTCGATACGGCGCCCACGAGAAGACCGCCCGCGCTGCCGCCTTGGATCGCGAGCCGCGCGGCGGCCGTGTACTTCTCGGCGATGAGGTATTCGGCACACGCGATAAAGTCGTCGAACGTATTGAGCTTCGCTTGGAGATGGCCCGCCGTTCGCCAGCGTTCGCCGAGTTCTCCGCCGCCGCGGATATGCGCGATCGCGAAGATAACGCCGCGGTCGAGTAACGCGAGGCGTGCGGCCGAGAACGTGGGATCGATCGATATACCGTACGACCCGTATCCGTAAAGGAGCAGCGGCGCGCTACCGTCGCGCGGAACGTCCCTCCGATAGACGAGCGAAATCGGTACGCGCGTGCCGTCGGGTGAGTTCGCGTGGCGCAGTTCGGTCGCGTAGAGGCTGGGGTCGTAGTTCGGCACCTCGGTCGCTTTGAGCAAGCGCCGTTCGCCCGTGGTCATGTCGAGTTCGAAGACGCTCGCGGGCGAAACGAGCGACGTGTATGCGAAGCGGTACGCGTCCGTATGAAATTCGGGATTGTGCTGAGGCCCCGCGGTACCCGCGGTTTCCGGCAACGCGACCGGACGCAATTCGTGCGTCGCGAGGTCGAGGATCTCGAGATTGCTGAAACCGCCGCTACGGCCGCGCACGATCGCGTGACGTTCGAACATATCGAGATCGGAAACGTGCACGCCCGCGCGTTCCGGCACGATCTCGGTCCAATTCGCTTCGTCCGCGGCGCCGTCGGGCGCGCGCACGATACGATTCTCCACGGCACCGCGATTCGTCACGATATAGAACGAATCGCCGTGGTGCTCGACGCTGTAACGATGCCCTTCGCTGCGTGCCACGATGACGGCGGGCCGCCCCTGCGGATCGTCCGCACGGAGCGCCTGCCATTCCGTCGTCGATTTACTATAGGCCGCGACGAGCACGAACGTCCGATCGTTCGTGCGCCCGGCGCCGATATCGTAACGGTCGTCCGTCTCTTCGTAGAGCAGTTCGGCGACGCCGTCGCCGAGACGCCGGCGCCAGAATTTATCGGTTCGTTTACTGACCGGATCCTCGGTCGTGTAGAAGAGCGTCGCGTTATCTGCGGCCCACGCGACGGACGTGACGCGTTCGATCGCTTCGGGCAGCACCGAGCCGTCGCGCAGATCTTTGACCTGCAGCGTATATTGCCGGTAGCCCGTGGTATCGAGCGCGTAAGCGAGAAGCCGGCCGTCGTCGCTCACTTCATAGCTGCCGAGTCCGAGATACGAGTGGCCGACGGCCAGCACGTTGAGATCGAGCGTTACTTCTTCGGCCGCACCCGGTGAATCCGAGCGACGCGCGTAGATCGGATACTGCTTGCCTTCTTCGGTGCGCGCGTAATAGGAATACGCGCCGAGCCGGTACGGAACGCTTAAGTCCGTTTGTTTGATGTGGCCGAGCATCTCGTCGTAGAGTTGCTGCTGTAACTCTTGCGTCGGGAGCAGCAGCGCGTCGGCATAGGCGTTCTCGGCCTCGAGATGACGCAGCACCGCGGGCTCGTCTCTCGCGCGTAGCCAAAAGTAATCGTCGCTAAAGGTTTGGCCGTGAATCTCCGTGACGTGCGGAACGCGCTCGGCTGATGGCGGAAGCGCGACGCTCGCATCGAGCGACGGCAGCGATGTTCGGTTCAGGCTCGCCTCGTTACGCCGGCACGTAGGTACGCGAACCGCCCGCGCGCAGCACCGCTTCGTCGATCATCTCTTCGGCGATTTGCGGATTGTGCCAGCGTGCTTGGGCACTGGGCGTTAGCGCCGCGATCGGATCGAAATACACGAAGTGCCGGGCCGGCTTCACGCTCGGGGCGGAATAGACGACGATGCCGTTTTCCCGGTCGTAGTAATCGAAGCTATGCACGTCGCGTTTTCCGCCGCCGCCCGGCGCGTCGCAGACGAACGTCGGCGTATTGAAACCGGCCGTCGAGCCGCGCACGTATTTCTCGACGTCGAGCGCGGTTTGCACGGTGGTACGTAAATCTTCGACGCCTTTGACGAGATCGTGCATGTACACGTAGTACGGGTGCACGTTGAGATAGCCGAGCCGGCGCACGAGTAGCTGCATTACGTGCGGGTCGTCGTTGACGCCGCGAATCAGAACGCTTTGATTACGAACCGTAATCGCGCGCTCGAATAGGAGATTCATCGCGCGTTCGGTGATCCAACTAATCTCGTTCGGACTATTGAAATGCGTGTGGATCACCACTTCTTTTCCGAGCTTGCGGCCGTTCGTAACGACCGTCTCGAGCGCGGAAACCCACGCGTGATCGCTCAGAATTTTCATCGGCATGACGGCCGGCCCTTTGGTCGCGAAACGCAAACGCCGCACGTGCGGGATCGCGAGCAACGCTTCGCCGATCGTCGCAAGCGATTTCGGCGCGAGCTGATAGGCATCGCCGCCGGAGATAACGATGTCTTCGAGTTCGGGCCGTGAAGCGATGTAAGCGAAGGCATCGTGCCATTGGCGCGGGGTCTTCGCGAGCGGCACTTTATCGACGACGTCCGTATCGCCGCCGATCGCATACGAACGCGTGCAGAAGCGGCAGTACACGGGGCACACGTTGAGCGGCAGAAACAACGCCTTATCCACGTAGCGGTGCGTCAACCCGGGCACGGGCGAATCTTCGAGTTCGTGTAGCGAGTCGAGCGTTAGCCGCGGATGGTCGGGCGTCAAGCGCGAGGCGAGCGGAATGAATTGCGTGCGAATCGGATCGGAATACGGATCGGTCCAGTCGATCGACGCGATCATGTACGGCGAAACGCGCACGGCCATCGGCGCGCGCCGAAAGCCTTCGCGCAGATCTTCTAAAAAGGCGGGCTCGACGAGTTCTTTTACGGCCGCGAGCAATTCTTCGGGCGATTTAATCGAGTTCTGACCCTGCCAGATATGATCGAGGAACGTCTGCTCGGAAACGTTCGCGTAGGCGGGAATCGCGCGCCAAAACTCGCCCTGCCGCACGTTGCGATGGTCGAGCGCTTCGGGACCCGCGGGCGGTTTGAGGTGCGGTTCGCGCACGATCGTTTCCATGAATATCCCTCTACAGCGTTACGGATAGAGCCGGTTGCGGCCGGGCGCCGTATCGCTCGACGAAGTAGCGAAGCAGCGGTGCGTGATCGCGCAAAGTCTGCAGTGCGGTCTCCGCGTGACCTTCGGCGTAACCGTTGCCGACGATCATCGTCACGTCTTTGCCGACGCCTTCGGCGCCGAGCGCGGCCGCCGTGAACGACGTGCTCATCGAAAAGAAATAGACGATGCCGTGAGTCTTCGTAAGGAGGATCGAGGGTAGCTCCGTGCCCGGCACGTTGACGCAGTTGACCACGAGGTCGGCGAGACCGGGCATGCTTTCCGCGACGGCATCGAGCATTGCGAAGACGTCGCGGGCATCGGCCTGCACGAAAGCATCGACGTAACCGTGCTCGCGCAGTAAGCGCGCGCCTTCGGTCGTCCTACCCGGCCCGATGCCGATAACGCGTCCGCCCGCGCCGACGCGTTCGCGCGCTTGCACGCACGCGAGCAAGCCCGATTTGCCGTCGGCGCCGATCACGGCGACCGTTTGCCCGGGCTTCGCGAGCCGGCGGACTTGAGCGGGCGCACCCGCGACGTCGAGTACGGCGAGTGCGACGTCGTCCGCGATGTCGTTCGGTAATTTCGCGTAGATGCCGGAGGCGAACAGAACGGCCGTGCCGCGCACCCAGATGCGCCCGGTCTCCATATCGATTCGTTCGATCGCGTCGAGGGCGAGCGGCGTTAGCGTGAGCGACACGAGCGAAGCGATCCGGTCCCCGGGACGTAAGGTGCTCGAAGGGGCGAGGTCCCGCCCGATCGCCCGCACGCGGCCGACGAACATGCCGCCGCTACCCGTGACGGGATTATGATGTTTGCCGCGTTCGCCGACGAGTGCGATCACGTGAGCCGCGACGCGCGCGGCATCGCCACCGTTCGCCTCGCAAATCTGCCGGAAGGAAGCCGAATCGATGTTGAGCGCTTCGACGTCGCATAAGATTTCGTTCGCGTGGACGACGGGCGTCGCGTCGAGCTTCCAGGCGGTTTGGGGCAGTGCTCCGAGCGGCTCGACGACGCGATGGCTCCCGAGCGCGCAATCGCGCCGCGCGGTGCTCACGCCGGAGCTCCCGCGAGTTCTTCGAGGGCCAAGCCATCGCGCTCGAACGGCGTCGTGAGCACGATCGTCGTTTTGGTGCGGCCGATGCCGCGCACGGCTTTGAGGCGGGTGAGGAAGTCGTCGAGGTGCGCCGTCGAGCGGGTCACGACCTTGAGCATGAACGACTCCTCTCCGGCGACGCTATGCACTTCGCCGACTTCCGGCAAAGCGGCGACCGAACTCGTGAACTGTTCGTAGCTGATATCGGAGGTCGTGTAGGCGCTGACGAACGCGACGAGCCCAAGGCCCAGCCGCCGCGCGTCGAGGCGGGCCGCATACCCGCGAATGAACCCGCGCTGCTCCAGACGCTTCACGCGCTCGTGTACGGCCGGCGGTCGCAGCCCGACGGCGACGCCCAGTTCGGCGAAGGTCGCACGCGCATGGCTCTGTAAGGCGGCCAGCAGGCGAATATCGAGGTCGTCGAGGGGCGCGGAATCCGCGACTTGTAAAGCTATCTGCATATATGAGAGCCGTTTTATTCGGCTTAGCTACGTAACGTCCTAGCTTCGTTCGGCGCAAGAGGCTACGAACGCGTGAGGCGAACTCGGGTCCGATGGCGATTCGGCGGTCCTGCGCGACGATCTCACTTGCGACGGTCGCGCTATCGCTCGTCCTCGCCGCTTGCGGCGTGCGCGATTCGCGACCGGCTCCGCAGACGCTGCGCTTCGACGTTGCCGCAGATCCCGCGAGCCTGGATCCCCTCTTCGCGCATGCCGATGCCGGGAACGTCGAGCAGCAGCTGGCGCACCTCGCCTTCGAGCCGTTCTTCGATTTGGACGCGCGCGGGCGGCCCGTGCCCGAACTCCTGACGACCGTTCCGACCGTGGCGAACGGCGGCGTCTCGCGTGACGGACGCACGCTCACCTACCGCTTGCGTCCGGGCGTGCGTTGGAGCGACGGGGTGCCCGTAACCGCGCGCGACGTGCTCTTCACGTTGCACGCGATCCTCGACGATCGCAACCCCGTCGCTTCGCGCGAAGGCTACGCCCTTATCGACCGGGCCGAAGCGCTCGGGCCGCACGGCGTGCGCTTCCATCTTTCGCGTTCCTGGGCGCCCGCCGTCGCGACGTTTTTCACGTACGGCACGAGTCCGCAGTACGTGCTGCCGGCCCACGTGCTCGAACGGCAAGGGCCGCTACGGGAAGCGCCGTTTTCCGCGGCGCCCACGGTCGGCGACGGACCCTATTCGTTCGTTTCCTGGCGACGCGGCGAGCGCATCAGCTACGTTGCGAATGCGCGCTATTGGCGCGGCAAGCCCGCAATCGAGCGACTGGACGTGCGGATCGTTCCGGATCCGCAGACGAACCTGACGCTGCTGCGCTCGGGCGAACTCGATTTCAACTTGGTCGCCCCGGCCCAGGCGGCGGGGCTCGTCCGAAGTTCACCCGTGCTCGCATTCGCCACGGCCGCGACCGCCCTCATCGCCGGCATCGCCGTCAATACCACGCATCCGCCGCTCGACGACGTGCGGGTGCGGCGCGCGCTCGCGCTCGGGATCGATCGCGCGGGCATTTCTCGGAAGATCACGCTCGGGCGGTATCCGATCGCGCAGAGCGACCGCCCCCGCTTCTCGTGGGCGTACGATGCGCGCATCGCGCAGCCCGCCTTCGATCCGGCGGCGGCCGACCGCGCGTTCGATGCGGCGGGCTGGCTTCGCGGCCCGGGGGGCATCCGGCACAAAGGCGGCCGGCCGCTCAGCCTAACGTACGTGCAATTTCCCGAGACGTCGACGGGCGTCGCGACGGCGGCCGTGGTGCAACGCGAGCTCTACGAACGCGGCGTCGACGTGACGATCAAGTCGATCTCGAACGCGCAATTGTTTTTGCCCCGGAGCGACGGCGGCACGCTTGCGAGCGGCCGTTTCGATCTCGCCTACGTACCGTGGTCGATGGGCGCCGATCCCGACGACCGCTTCTTGCTCGGCTGCGCGGGTGCCGTAAAAAATTACATGCGTTACTGCGATGCGTCCGTCGATCGCATGGAGTCGCTCGCCGAGAGCGAGCCGAATCGCGCGCGCCGCACAACCGCCTACGCCGCGATCGATCGCATCGTCGCGCGCGATCTGCCGATCGTTTATCTGTTCAACCCGAGTTACGTGTACGCGTATCAGCCGCGTCTGCGCGGTTTCGCGCCGAACGCGTTCGTGCCGACGTGGAATGCGTACGCGTGGACGTTGCGCTAAAGCGCGAACGGGAATAGGCGGCCCATGAGAATGCGTGCGTTCGGTTCGACCGGCTTCGAAATTCCCGTGATCGGCCAAGGCTCGTGGCCCGTTCCGAGTCGCGATGCGCTACGGCGTGGCATCGATCTCGGGTTGACGCACATCGACACGGCGGAGATGTACGGCAGCGGCCGGTCGGAAGAGATCGTCGCCGACGCCATCGCGCCGTATCCGCGCGCTTCGCTCTTTATCGTTTCGAAAGTATTGCCGTCCAATGCGACGGCGCGCGGCGTCGCCCGCGCGTGCGACGCTTCGTTGCGACGCCTCCGGCTCGAGTATCTCGACTGTTTCCTATTGCACTGGCGCGGCAACGTCGAACTCGCCGAAACGATGGGGGCGCTAGAAGCACTGCTGGACGCGGGCAAGATTCGTAGCCTCGGTGTGAGCAATCTCGATCCGTGGGATTTGCGTGAAGCGGCCGCGGGCTTGCGTACGGCGCGTATCGCGTGCAACCAGGTTCTGTACAATCTGGGCGAGCGCACTCCGGAGGCGCACGAGTTGCCTTGGACGCGCGAATACGGGGCGGCGTTCGTCGCCTACACGCCCCTCGCGCGGCCGAAGATCGCGCGAGGAGATGCGGTACTGCGCGAGATCGCGGCGAGTCACGGCGTAAGCGCCGAGGCCGTCACGCTCGCCTTCCTCACACGCGACCCGTCAGCGTTCGCAATTCCCAAAGCCAACACGCTCTCTCACGTCGAGGCGAATGCAGCGGCGTTGACGCTGGAACTCGCGCAGTCCGAGATCGATGCGATTGACGCCGCGTTCCCGCTCGAGGAACGGGTCGGTCCGCTTCCGACGAATTGATCTCCGATTCGTGGTCGCGCCCGGGGTGAAGGTCGTGCCCTCGGCACCCGATACTTTAGGCGTATGGACCGTCTGTCGGGGTTGCCTTCGCTCGCATATTTTCCGCAACCGCCGCACCCTGGAAGTTCCACGAGCCCGCGGCCTCCGGCGGAAGAGACGATCGTGCTGCTGGTCGCGGAGCGGGCCGCGTACGAGTCGATTCGGCGCGGCCTCGGCGCTGCGCCGCTCGTGGTTTACTATTGCGGCGATCCGGAGCTCGCCTCGCAATCCATGGAACGAGTCCGGCCGACCGTTCTGCTCTACCGTGCGGCCGAGAACGAATCGTTTGCGTTCGTTCGCGGCTTCCGCGGAAACGACGCCACGCGCGAGCTACCGATCGTCGTGCTTTCCCGGCGCGGCGATCGATCGGACGTCGCGGCTGCCTTCGCGGCGGGTGCGAGCGATTACGTCCCGAGCGACACGGACCAAAGCGAACTGATCGCCCGCTTACGCTATCATTCGCAGGCGTACGTGCAGAAGCGAACGTTCGCCGAAGCGCATCGGGTCTTACGCGAAAGCAAAGCCTCGCTGCTAAAAAAGATAGGCGAGCTCGAGCTTCTCAGCAGCGTGGACGCTCTGACGGGTCTGAGCAATCGCCGCTATTTCGACGACTTCACGGCGATGCAATGGAAGCTCGCGATTCGCGAACGGCATCCGTTCTCGATTTTAATGATCGACGTCGACGATTTCAAACCGTACAACGATACATACGGCCACCTCGCGGGCGACGTCGTTCTCAAACGTTTAGGCCACGCGCTCAAAGGTTGCTGTAAGTGGCCGGTCGATCTCATCGCTCGCTTTGGTGGAGAAGAGTTCGTCGTAAGCTTGCGCGCGCCGCTCGAGGGAGCATCCGTCGTCGCCGAGCGATTATGCCGCATGGTCGAAGAGCTCGGGATTCCGCACCGTAGCTCGAGCGTCGCGGGGCGCGTAACGATCAGCATCGGCGGTGCTTCGGCGTTTCCCGTGCGAGGCGAAGCGTATCTGCCCCTCGTCGAAGCGGCCGACGTCGCGCTATACGAAGCGAAGAGCGGCGGCAAGAACCCGCGCGGTGTTTCGCGCGTGTGAAGCCGCCTTCGCCTCGCAGGTGTCCTAGCCCGGAGAAGCCGTGATCGGCGTTCCCGGTGCGAGCGTGAGGTAGGCGATCTTCCCGCTCGCGGTCGTCTCGATCTGCACGATGTTCTCTGCATTCGCGAAGACCGCATAGTAGACGCCGTCCCGCGAGTCGACGCGTACGAAAGTTCCTTCCGCGGCGCGCACTTGCGCGGTGAGCGCGTCGACTTGCGCGACCGAAATTTGGTCGAGAAAACCTTGCGCGAACCAAGCCGCATCGGCGTGCGGGGCGCCGAGGAGCCGTTCGATGGCCATTCGGTCGGCGGGCGACTGCTCGTCGTGGAAACGGAGCCCCGCGACCTTGCCTTCGGTATCGAATTCGATCGTCGCACGCAGCGAACCACTCGCGAAATGCAACCGATCGCCTGTCGGATATTGCTCGACCGTTTGCAACGTGCCGAGACGCCGGCGATAGCTGTCGATCTGCGTTTGCACGGCGGTAAGCGGCACGCGCTGCGTGAAAGCTGCGTCGAATAGCGACGCATCGACCGTGGGCGCCGCGAAGAGGGCACGCACGAACGCGACGTCCGGAGCGTCCTTCGCGAACCCCGGCGTGGCGAATACGAGCAGCGCCGAGGCCGCCGCGAAACACCAGGATCGTCGCCGGCTCACATCGTCCATGTTAGCTCGCGGCCTGCGCGCTCGGCCCGTAACAGCACACCTCGAGTTTGTTACCGTCGGGATCGTCGAAAAAGACTGCATAGTAGTGCGGACCGTACGCGTACTCGGGCCCTTCCATGTGCTCGGCGCCGGCGTCGGCTGCGGCTTGAGCGGCGCGCTCGACGTCTTCGCTCGACGCGGCGAAAAAGGCGATGCGGGCGCCGCTCGGGCGCATGGCGGGATCGATCGTGAACCCGAACCAGGTACCGCTACCCGGCTTGCTCTCGCCCGGCGACGGATCGTAGGTGATCCAGTCGCCCGATTCGGCCTTGCTGTGGCCGAGCGCTCCAAGCACCGCGTCGTAAAAAGCGATCGCGCGGGCTCGATCGCGCACGCGCAGATCGACGTGCGAAATTACGGGGTTCATCGCGTGGCAGCCGCCTCGCCCGCGGCGTCGAGCAGCCGCTCGAGCCGTTCTTGGACGGCGCTCCATTCGTTGACGAGAATCGAATAGAGAGCCGTATCGCGAACGGTCCGGTCATGGCGGCGTTGGTACGAGCGTAACACGCCTTCGTAGCTCGCGCCGAGCCGTTCGATCGCCGCGCGCGAACGTGCGTTGCGCGTGTCGGTTTTTAACGCAACGCGCACGTATCCACAGTCGAAAGCGCGACCGATCATCAGCAGCTTCGCTTCGGTATTAACGTTCGTGCGGCGGTGCCGCTTGAACACGAGCGTGGTGCCGATCTCCACGCCGCCGTCGCTTTGGCGGATGTCCATAAATCTCGTCGTGCCGGCGAGCGTACCGTCGAGAAGTTCGATCGCGAAGGGCGCCTCGGTCCGTGCGATCCGGCCGCGAAACGCGCGTTCGAACCAGTCGACGGTCTCGAGCTGCCGGCGCGGTTCGGCCGTAAGCATCCACCGCCACAGTTCCTCGTCCGAGCGGAACGCGTGATCCATCTCGCCGAGGTGGCGTTCGGAGAGCGGGACGAGCCGCACCGTCCGGCCTTCGAGCGGGGCGGCGAGGGCTTCGAAGGCTTCGTCGTCCGCGTGGGACCGCATGAGGCCGCAATACGCTCTCGTGAACTGGATTACTGCCGTGCCGCGCCGCAAGCCGCTTTCGTTAAGCGCGCTTCCCCAGGTGCCGAAGAGAAATGAGTCGGCGCAAAGAGTGACGTTCGCTCGAGTGAACGCGAATGCAGACAGGGAGCCCGAGGATACTTTGTCCATACTGACGAGAGAGGCGCCGGCACAGGGCCTCGACGGACGCGCTTCGACGGGGATCGCGGGCCTCGATGAAGTGCTGCACGGCGGACTGCTTCGGGCGAGTTCCTATCTCCTAACGGGGCCGCCCGGCACGGGCAAAACGACGATCTGCTGGCACTTTCTCACGACCGGCTCCTCGCAGGGCGAACCTGTGTTGTACATCACCTTCGGCGAGCCCGAGCGGACGTTGCGCCGCAACGCCGAGCGCACCGGATTCGATCTAAGCGGCGTAACGTTTCTCGACCTCAGTCCGTCGGCGGAGCATTTTGCGAAAGCCGAAAATTACGATCTCTTCTCGGCCTCCGAAGTCGAGCGCGAGCCGACGACGCGGAAGATTATCGCTGCCGTCGAGGCGCTCCAGCCGAGTCGCGTCGTCATCGACTCCGTGACGTCGCTGCGCTACCTTACGGCGGACCCGCTGCAGTATCGGCGCGAATCGCTCTCGTTCGTACGCTTCCTCGTCGCCCGCGACGCCGTCGTGCTCATGACGTCCGAGTCGACCAAAGAGACTCCGGACGACGACGTGCGCTATTTGAGCGACGGCGTCATCGAAGTCGCGCCTTGGAGCCGAGCGGGCTCGCTCACGATTACGAAGTTCCGCGGCTCCGGTTTCGAAGCCGGCCGGCACGCGATCCGGCTGGGAGATCAGGGCGCGACCGTCTACCCGCGACTCGTACCGGAAAACCATGAAGTGCGCTTCGCAGCAGAGATGTTGCCCTCGGGCTTGCCCGGACTCGACGGTATGCTGCACGGCGGCCTCGAGCGCGGAACGATCACGCTGCTCAGCGGGCCGAGCGGCGTCGGGAAAACGACCGTCGGCGTGCAGTTCATGAAAGAAGCGGCGGGGCGCGGCGACCGCTCGACCGTCTATACGTTCGATGAAGACAGCTTTACGTTACGTCAGCGCTGCCAGAGCATCAACATTCCGGTCGCGCAAATGATCCAACGCGGCACGCTCTCGATCGTCGAGGTCGACGCGCTGCGCTACGGTCCGGACGAGTTCGCGAACATGGTGCGTGACGACGTCGAACGCAACGGCACGCGGCTCGTAATGATCGACAGTATCAGCGGCTACCGCTTATCGGTTGCCGGCGACGATTTGGTCGAACGCTTACACGCGCTCGGTAAATACCTCAAGAACATCGGCGTGACCGTTTTGTTCGTCAACGAACTCAAAAATCTCGCCGATTCTCGCATCAGCGATATCGGCATCAGCTATCTCGCCGACAACGTGATCTTCATGCGCTATTACGAAGCACGCAGCAACGGAAAAGCGGAGTTGCATCGTGGCATCGGCATCCTCAAGAAGCGTTTGAGCGATTTCGAAAAAACGGTGCGCGAATACTCGCTCACGTCGTACGGAATCGCGATCGGCGAGCCGGTGTCACATCTCGGCGGTATCCTCGGGCAGGTCTCCGAACGTGTTATCGACGCTCCCGGTATCTGAGGGCCGTTCGGAGGCTCGGGAATCCGTCCTCGTCCTCTTCGAAAATCAACAGAACGCCTCGCTCCTGGGCGATCTTCTCGATGCGGCGGGCTACTCGGTAACGAGCGACTTCCCGGATGCGGATACCTCGTCTCGGCGCGTCGCCGAGTTCGATCTCTGCGTGTTGGACGGACCGTCGCTCAACCGTTATTGGGACGAACTTCGCGCTGCTCAAGCCGAGCAGCAGCCCGTTCCGCTTCCCGTGCTCTTGCTCACCGATCGCAACGACGTGGGCCTCGTTACGCGCGATCTGTGGCACGTCGTCGACGACGTCGTGCAGCGCCCGGTCGATAAGCTCGCCTTACGCGCACGTATCGAGACGCTCGTTCGTTCGCGCCGTCTCGCCTTACAAGTGCGCCGGCTTGCGGGAATGTACGAACACGAACGGCACATCGCGCAACGGTTTCAGGAAGCGGCGTTACCGCGTGCGCTGCCGGAAGTGTCGGGCCTAACGTTTAGTGCCGTTTACAGCCCGGCGACCAATGAAGCGCGCGTCGGGGGGGACTGGTACGACGCCGCGCGCTTGCCCGATGGACGCGTCGTCTTCTCGATCGGCGACGTCTGTGGCTTCGGGCTCGATGCGGCCGTCGCGATGGCGAACGTGCGTCAAGTCGTGCGCGGCGTCGCGCACATCCATCCCGATCCCGCGATGATGCTCGACGCCGCCGACCGGACGTTGCACGCCGAAGACAGCGAGAGGATCGTCACGGCCTTCGTTGCGGTCTTCGATCCCGTGACGTCGCTCCTAACCTACGCTTGCGCCGGTCACCCGCGTCCGCTGCTACGCACGTCCGACGGCACGGTGACCGAATTGCGCGCGTTCGGATTGCCGCTCGGCTTGCCGATGCGCAGCGACCCCCGCACGACGGAATCGATCGTGCTACCGTCCGACGCCTTACTCGTGCTCTATACGGACGGCCTTACGGAAGCCTCGCACGATCTGCTCGGCGGCGAAGCTTGCTTGTGGGCGGTGCTCGAGAACGGCGCGATCCTCGGAGCCGCGAACGTTGCGCAAGCGATTACCGCGGCAGTCGTGCCCGCGGAATCCAACGACGACGTCGCCATCTTGACGATCCGCACCGCGGCCGAGCCCGTGGGTGCCGATCTGCTCTTGCGTTGGTCCTTGGACTCGAGCGATTCCGTTGCCGCACGTCGCATTCGAATAGCATATGCGACCGAACTCGAGCGGCGCGGTATATCGCAAGACAATCTCAACGCGAGCGAACTCGTTTTCGCAGAACTCGTCGGCAACGTCGTGCGCTACGCGTCGGGTGCCGTCGACATCGCCCTCGATTGGGCGGGCCCCTCACCCGTTCTCCACGTTCTCGATCGCGGGCCGGGGTTTCGCTATTTTCCGAAGCTGCCGAACGATCTGCTTAGCGAAAGCGGGCGCGGCTTATTCATCGTCTCGTCGCTCGCAGAAGAATTCGTCGTCACCGAACGGGCGGGCGGCGGCAGTCACGCGCGCGCCATCCTTCCCTTCCGTGATGCCGATCGCAATCGGCGCGCGACCGATCGTTTAAGCGCGTGAACGACGCCGGGTTTAAAGACGCATTCGAGGAAGCGCTCTCGCGCTTTCTCGCAGACCCGAGGAGCGACGAATTCCTTGCGAGCATCTCCGCGAGCGCCTGGGCTCGTAACGGCTGTATGGCGTTCGCGACGGCGCTCGCCGAGTGTCTCGGCGGTACGCTCGTGTCGATCGGGTGGTACGCACTGCTCGCCGATCACGTGGCAGTGGCGTACGACGGATTGCTGCTCGATGCCGAAGGCGCTTATTCCGAGGAGGAGCTGCTTGCGAAACGCTCGCGGCTCGCGCGAGCGCCGCTAGGGATTTGGCCGGTTACCGCGTCGACCGTCACGCCGGCTGTGGGAAACGAGCAGCAGCGGACGGAACTCGCCGCACTGCTCGCCTCGTATTTGCCGAAAGCTGCGTCTGCGGCCAAACCGGCAGAGGACGCAGGCGTCGAGCGGCGCCGGCGCCCGCGTAAAGCGGCGACCGCTCAAAATAGCAAAGCGGCTCGCGTTTAGAGCGGGCTATCGCTCGTGCTCGATCCCCGCTTTGGAAATCGTCTCGAGCATCACGCGGTTGTGCTCGGGCTCCGTCGACTCGCGTTTGGTGTTGTGAAAATTCGCGAGACGCCAACCGGCGTTTTCGCGAATGAAGAGCATCGTCGCGACCGTCGAAAGATGGCCTTTGACGGGGCCGGCCGGAATGTCCATCTCACCGGGCACGATCGCGACGATCGCGTGGTCCGACACGATCCGTACGTCCTCGATGTGGAATTCGAGCGTGCTATTGGCAAAGGGGCCCTTGAAAATCGTCTCGTGCAAGCGCGTCACACCGGCGCGGCCCCTCACGCGCAAGCCGAGCAGATTGATGAAATCGACGTCTTCCGTACATTGCGCCGAAAAGGCCGTCGCGTCTCCTCGATTCCACGCGTTATTGAGCGCGTCGATGGTCGCTTGAAGCGAAGCTCTAGCATCTACGGCGTCCACGATAACCTCCGAAGTGTCGGTGCGCTCGGCATCCTTGGTTTCGCTCGCGCTTATAGACCCTTGACCGCACCGACGAGTTTGTCGATCGATGCTTTCGCGTCGCCGAAGAGCATCGACGTGTTTTCGAGGCCGTAGAGCGGATTGTCGATGCCGGCGAAGCCGGGCTTCATCGAACGTTTGAGGACGACGACTTGCGTCGCCTTATCGACGTCGAGAATCGGCATGCCGTAGATCGGGCTCGAAGGAGAATTGCGGGCATCGGGATTGGTGACGTCGTTTGCGCCGATGATGAGCGCGACGTCGGTGCGGGGGAATTCCGGATTGATGTCGTCCATGTCGAAAAGCGCGGGATACGGCACGTTCGCTTCGGCGAGCAAGACGTTCATATGGCCCGGCATGCGGCCGGCAACCGGGTGAATCGCGTATTTAACTTCGACGCCTTTTTTCTCTAATTGATCGGCGAGTTCGCGTACGCTGTGTTGTGCTTGCGCCACGGCCATGCCGTAGCCCGGGACGACGACGACTTGCCGCGCGTAGGCGAGCATCGTCGCGACGTCGTCGACCGATGATTCGCGTACGGAAACATCGGCCGCCGCGCCCGCGGGACCCGCGACGGCACCTTTCGGCGCGGCACCGAAGGCACCGAAGAGCACGTTTGCGACGGAGCGATTCATCGCTTTGCCCATCATGAGCGTGAGCAGCGTGCCCGAAGCTCCGACGAGCGCGCCCGAAATGATCAGAACGTTATTTCCGAGCGCGAAGCCCGTGAGCGCTGCGGCGAGACCCGTGAACGAATTGAGTAACGAGATGATAACGGGCATATCCGCGCCGCCGATCGGCAGTACGAAAAGGACGCCGAGGACCGCGGCGGATACGAGCGCGACGATGTATGCCGGTATCGTCGCTACGTTGAGCGCCACGAGAACGAGCCCGGCGACGGCGAGGAATGCGAGCAATCCGTTGACGATTTGTTGGCCCGGATACACGATCGGGCGGCCCGTCATCAGCTCTTGCAACTTAAGATACGCGACGATCGAACCCGTGAAGCTGATCGCGCCGATGATGCTCGTGAGCACGCTCGTTATCGCGAGATCGAGCGGCACCGCCTGGACGCCCGGATCGAGTTTGAGAAATTCCGCCGTCGCGACCATCGCCGCCGCACCGCCGCCCGCACCGTTGAAGATCGCGACCATCTGCGGCATCGCGGTCATCTTGACCGACCGTGCGAAATAGATACCGACACCGGCACCGAGCCCGAGACCGATGAGCGCGATCCACCAGCCGCTCGCCCAATCGAGCGCGATGCCGGTTGCGACGAGCGCGACGACCATGCCCGCGATCGAGACGTAATTACCGAGGCGCGCCGTCTTCGGCGTATTCATGTAGCGCAGGCCCACGATGAAACATACGGCCGTAATCAGATACGCGAAATCGATGCCGAGCTGGACGGGTTCCGAGATCGTCGCTTCCGGCATTACTTCCGCACTCCGCCCGTCTCGGCTTTTGCAGCCGCCGCGGCCGCGGGCGTTACGCGCGGCTTGAACATCGCGAGCATCCGTTGCGTGACCACGTAACCGCCGAAGACGTTGAGCGACGCGAGAAAAATAACGACGATCGAAAAGAACGGTCCGAGTTTGGGCTCGGTTGCGACCGCGACGAGCAGCGCGCCGACGAGCACGATGCCGTGAATCGCATTCGTCGCGGACATGAGCGGCGTGTGCAACGTCGCGGGGACTTTCGAGATGACTTCGAGACCGACGAACACGGCGAGAACGAAGACGGTTAATTCGATCAGTAGATGTGCTGCGCTCACGCGTTGCTCCCGGCTAATGCCGCTTTGGTTGGTTCGTGAACGATTTCGCCGTCTTTGACGAGCGTCGTTCCGCGGATGATTTCATCGTTCATATCGAGGTTGAGCGTCCCGTCTTTTGCGATGAGGGCGAGCAGCGTGAAGACGTTACGCGAGTAGAGCGTGCTCGCATCGAAGGGCATCGTCGAAGGGACGTTCGTCGTGCCGACGATCGTTACGCCGTATTTGATGACGGTCTGGCCGGGCTCCGTAAGCGCGCAGTTGCCGCCGGTTTCCGCCGCGAGATCCACGATGACCGAGCCCGGCTTCATCTTACGTACGGCTTCTTCGCTGACGAGCTGCGGCGCGCGCCGGCCCGGCACCGCGGCCGTCGTTATCACGACATCGACGCCGCCGATGTACTCCGCGAGCAATTGCTGCTGCTTCGCTTCTTGTTCGGGCGTGAGCGCTTTGGCATAGCCGCCGGCGCCCGTTCCGTCGACGCCGAGGTCGAACTCGACGAACGTCGCGCCGAGCGACTGCACTTGTTCTTTGACGGCGGAGCGCGTATCGAACGCCGAGACGACGGAACCGAGGCGGCGTGCCGTCGCGAGTGCCTGCAATCCCGCGACGCCGGCTCCGAGCACGAAGGTTTTCTGCGGACGGATCGTGCCTGCGGCGGTGGTCAACATCGGGAAAAAGCGCGGAGATTCGTTCGCCGCGATCAAGACGGCTTTGTAACCCGCGATGTTCGCTTGCGACGAAAGTGCGTCCATGCTCTGCGCGCGCGTGGTGCGCGGAATCGCGTCCATCGAAAGCGCGGTAATCTTTTGGCGCGCGTACGCTTCGACCGAAGCCGGGTCGCCGAGCGGCGCGAGGAACGCGAGGAGCGTTTGGCCGGGCCGCAGCGACGCGAGTTCTTGCTCCGTCGGGCGCGTGACCTTCGCGATGAAGTCGGCTTTGGCGAAGACTTCGGCCGCATCCGCGGCGAGGCTCGCGCCCGCTTTCTCGTAGGCTTCGTCGGGAAAGGACGCGGAGTCGCCCGCTCCGCGCTGCACGAGCACGGTCGAGCCGTTCTTGAGCAATTTCGCAACCGTTTCGGGCACGAGCGCGACGCGTCGTTCGCCCGGCACGACCTCGGTCGGGACGCCGATGAGCATGAAAAAACTCCTAACGTATTCTTAAGGCCGCCACGCAACGCGGCTATAACGATCGCGATATGCGCGTTCGTGACGACCCGGTTACCGGGTCCGTCCGAGAAAGCAGAGCGTGGTAATCGTGTTACCGCCCGCTCTGCGGCGCTCCTGGCAGTTGGGGTGCGGCCTACAGATCGCGAGCGAGCAGCGCACGAATAAATAGCAAGCCCACGATCCCGCTCCCGTGAATCGCCAGAGCCTGCTTCGCGGTGCCACCTCGGACGCCGAGCACGGCGGTAAAGTCCGCCGCCGCGACGATCGCCGAGACCGCGATCGTCGAGCGCAAAGCCGGCCGCATCTCGGCCGCGAGCAGGAACCGCCCGACGAGCAACCCGAGCACGAGATCGCGCGTACCGAGCGCGCGAAGATACGCGATTTCCGAGCCGCTCGAAATCGGCAACCCATAGTTTTTTGCGAGGCTCTTCGGCGCGACGTACGATCCGATGCCGAGAGCGATGAAAGCGAGCGCAACGACGGCACTGAGCGCGGAGCCGATCATGGCGCGATTTGACGCCGCGGTGCGCGATGTCGTCCAATGGGATTCATGCGTGGCACATCTAAAGGCGATCTCCCGACGAAAAACTGTGCGCGCTGTGGGCTTCCTTTTGCTTGGCGTAAGAAGTGGGCGCGCAGCTGGGCTCTGGTTCGCTATTGCAGCGAGCGTTGCCGCCGTGGCGGGGTTCGCTCGTGAAAGCGCCGCCGGGCCCGGCTCTGCTCGGCAGTCCGGCCGCCTTTCGCGCGATCGGCCGGGACGGATTGCCTCCATTTTTGCGGCGTCTTTCGCAGCGCTTCGGCCCCGTCTCGTCGTTTCGGCTGGGAACGCAGCGGGTGCTCTTCGTCGACGACGCCGCCCTCATCGAGCAGATTCTGGTCACGCAACAGCACAAGTTCACCCGCGACGTCGGCGCCGCGATCGCGCGCGACTTGCTCGGTGAAGGGTTGCTCACGACCGAGGACCCGCTGCATCTCGAGCGACGGCGGCTCATGCAGCCCGCGTTTCACCGCTCTCGCGTCGCTTCGTATGCGGAAGCGATCGTCGCGGAAGCCGAGCGCGCCGCCGAGCGCTGGGGTGGTCTGCCCGAACTCGACGTCGGCTCCGAAATGAAAGTGTTGACGCTCGCCGTCGTCGGCGAGACGCTCTTCGGTGCCGACGTGCGCGGCAGCGCGGGTGCCGTGGTGAGCGTGCTCGATCGTTTTCTCGAGCGTGGTAACATGCTCGGCGTGTTGCTGCTCTTCGCCGCGCCGCTGGTTGCGGCGCTGCGCCGGCGCGGCGTGGGCACGAGCTTCTTTTTTCGCCGCGAGCGCGCCGAACTCGAAGCGATCATCGCCCCGATCGTGGAGCGCCGCCGCGCGCGCGGCGGCGGCCTCGATTTGCTTTCGACGCTGCTCGCGGCGCGCGACGACGCGGGCGGAACACTCGACGACGCCGCCTTACGCAGCGAAGTCGTAACGCTCGTACTCGCCGGCCACGAAACGACCTCGAACGCGCTGACGTGGGCATGGCTTTTGCTCGCGCAGCATCCCGCCGTGGAAAGCCGGCTGCATGACGAACTCGAGACGGTGCTCGGCGGTCGCGCGCCGGCCTTCGAAGACGTGCCGCGATTGCGCTACACGGCGCACGTCTTTGCCGAAGCCCTCCGGCTCTTTCCGCCCGTGCCCGCATTCGCGCGCCGCCCGCTCGTTCCGATCGAACTCGGCGGTTACACGATCTCGGCCGGGACGAGCATCTACGTCAGTCCTTACGTTACACAACGCAACCCGCGCTATTTCGACGATCCGGATGCCTTCCGGCCCGAGCGCTGGGAGGGGGCGACGCATCCGAAGTTTGCGTACTTTCCATTCGGCGGCGGGAGCAAGCGCTGCATCGGCGAGCCGCTCGCCGAGCTCGAAGGCGTGCTGATTCTCGCGACGCTCGCGCAGCGCTACGCGTTACGGGCGACGGGCGACTTACCGAAGGCTGCGATGCAAGGACTCACTCGCCCGGCGAGCGCCGTGTCGTTGCGGCCCGAAGCGCGGCGTAGCGCCACGTCGGGCGATCTTGAGGCGGCGTTAGCGGATGGTGCTCGAAACCCGCAGAGCGACGCGGTTGCGTAGTATCCCGATCCCCTCGATCTCCACTTCCATCGTTTGACCGTCGGTCAAGTACTCGGGCGGCGTGCGCGCCATGCCGACGCCGTCGGGGGTGCCCGTCGCGATGACGTCACCGGGTTCGAGCGTCATGCCGCGCGAGAGCGACGCGATGATCGCGCCGATATCGAAGATCATCTTGTCCGTATTCGAAGACTGCTTCGTTACGCCGTCGATGCGTAACGCGATCTTGAGATTCTGCGGATCGGGAATCTCGTCGGCCGAAACGATCCACGGACCGATCGGGCACGTGTCGTCGAGACTCTTGCCCTTGAAGAATTGTTGGTGCGCGCGTTGCAGATCGCGCGCCGAGACGTCGTTGAGGCACGTGTATCCGAAAATGACGGAGTAAGCGTCCGCTTCCGAAACGTCGCGGCAGCGCGTGCCGATGATGACGGCGAGCTCCGCTTCCCAGTCGTATTTCGATGAAACGTCGGGCGAGAGCGCGAGCACGGCACCCGGGTCGGCAATCGACGTGGGCGCCTTCGTAAAGAAGACCGGCACGGTCTGCGGCTTGAAATCGACTCCAGTCGCGCGGGCGACCTCTTCGGCGTGATCCATGTAGTTCTTCCCGACGCAAAAGACGTTCTTGTGCGGCCGGACCGGCGCGTGAAGCACGACTTCGGCGAACGGCAGCCGTTCGGTTTCGTGCCTCAGCGCTTCCCGCTCGGGCGGCTCGAGCGCCAGATACGCTTCGAGCGACCCGGTGCGATCGGGAAACGCCTGCGCGTATTCGCGGTC
>CAXTIY010000007.1:19618-24676 GCA_964244215.1 uncultured bacterium | reverse complement strand
CTGCCGGGTTGTCGGCTAAACCGGTGGCTCGTATCCGGGTTCCTTATAGATCGTCGCGGGCTTGCCGAGAATGTCCGGCCGGTACACGCTTTCGCTCCAATTCGCGGGCCGAACGTCTTCGATGCCGATCGAGACATCAAACATTGGACAATCAAGCGTCTTGACGATCGCGTCCGTGAGAGCTTCGGCGAGCCGCACCTTCTGCGCATGCGAGTATCCCTCGCGAACTTTGACAGTAATATGTGGCATGGTACCTTGTCTTTTCGGAGAGGTCTGAGATGGCGTCATCCCAAGTTTACGGCGGCCACGCCAACGCTAGATAGCAGGCTCGCTGTCGTACCACTGGTCGTGGAGATGAGGACACCGTGATAGACTGTCGCTTTCATTGAACTCCATATTGCTCGTCGGTGACTTTCTCGAGCCACTCGACGACTTTGCCGTCGAGTTTTTCTTGAATAGCGATATGTGCCATCGCCGTCGTCGGCGATGCACCGTGCCAGTGCTTTTCTTCGGGTGCGATCAACACAACATCACCCGGGTGAATTTCTTCGATCGGGCCGCCCCAGCGTTGTACGCGGCCGCTGCCGAACGTCACGATGAGCGTCTGACCAAGAGGATGCGTGTGCCAGTTCGTTCGTGCGCACGGCGAAAACGTGACATGCGCACTGGACGCCCGGCCCGGCTCATCGCGGTTGAAGAGATTGTCGATTAGAACGCTTCCCGTGAACCAGTCCCCCGGCCCACTTGCCGTCGCTTGGGAACCAACGCGCTTAACTTCCATTTCACTATTCTCCTTAAGATGCAAGGCTAGAGGACGGCGCCATCGCGTTGCTTTCGCGCAACGGGACGTCGCCTTGGTGGTTGTCGGCCGGCATAAGTCGTCTTCCGTCGCCGATGATGACGGCAGCGATAACGAGCATGACCGTACCGAAGATGAACGTTGCGGCAATCGAGAAGTGATCGAGAATCAATCCGCCGATCGTCGCGCCGAGCATAATCGAGAGCTGGATCGCGCCCACCATTAAGCCGCCGCCGCTTTCCGGTTCGTCACTAATGCCTCGCGAAAGCCACGTCGCCCACGCTACCGGAATCGCGGAGTTTACCGCACCCCAAGCGATCATCGCGATCGCCACGCCCCATATGTGATACCGCGCGAGCAGAAGGCCTATCGTTACTGCCGCAAGCGCGATCGGCAATCCACCAAGCAGCAGGTAGAGCCGACGATTCACGAGCGCTCCCGCACCGTAGGTGCCGGCAAACCCGGCAATACCGAGGCCGAGTAACAGGAGAGAAAGCTGGGAGACGCTGACTTGTGTATAGGTCTCGAGGAACGGACGAAGATACGTGAAGCTCGCGTATGCGCCGGCAAAACTCACCATGACTCCGACCATCGCGAACGCGACGTTGCGCCGAATCAGCAGCCGAAAAAGCGTCGATACCGGATTGGCCTTTTGTGGGGGCATGTGCGGCAAGCTTATCCACTGCCACGCGATGTTGACGGCGACGATCGGTACCAGCGCCAAGAAGACGCCGCGCCAACCGATGAGTGCCCCAAAGTAGCTGCCGATAGGTGCGGCGAAAGCGGTTGCGACGGCATTCCCCGTGTATAGGAGCGCCAGGGCTTTAGCTACAGACTCCCCCGGGACGAGACGCATTACCGTTGCAGTGGCGAGGGACCAGAATCCGCCGATGACGATGCCGAGAAGCGCTCGAGCGACCATAAAGACTGCGAAGTTCGGCGCCTCGGCGATCACGACTAACGAGACCAACATTAATCCGGTCAGCATCATCAGCAGATGTCGCCGATTGAAGCGTCCGGCGATGCTTGCGATGAACAAGCACGTTATGATTGCAAATAGGCCGGAGATTGAGATCGCCTGACCTGCCATCCCCTCGGTCGTACCTAAGTCGCGTGCAATCGGGGTGAGTAGGCTGACCGGCATGAATTCGGAAGCGATGAGCAACGCGACGCAGAGCGCCATCGAGCCGACCGCGCTCCATCTCCGGGTGGTTGAGGTCACTGGCTGAAGTTCAAGCGTTCCCACCTCAGCATTCTATTTTACGCGCTGCGCCCTAGCTAGAAAGCCAGTGGTGGTACCACTAAGAGTGTAAGGATGAAGGACCAACAGCGACGAGACGAACTGCGGCGATTTCTCCAAGACCGGCGTTCACGAATCGCCCCCGCGGATGTTGCGATTACTTCGATTGGCCGACGACGTGTAAGCGGTCTCCGACGCGAAGAAGTCGCGATTCTTGCCGGCATCAGCGTCTCATGGTATACCGCCCTCGAAAGCGGCGAGGATCGGGCTTTCTCTGAGGATACGGTGTTGGCTGTAGCGGACGCGCTTCGACTTACCGATTCGGAACGCGCATACATGATGTCGTTAGTCGCTACGCCGGACCAAGCGAACCAGATCGAGCCGCCAAGTTCCCTGATACTCGATGCGATGAACGCGGTCGTCTATCCAAGCTGCGTGAATACCGCTGAGTGGGACATTCTCGCATGTAACGAAGCGTTTCGACGCATCTGGGGTCTCGAAGAATCAGAACTTCCTGTAAACACGCTCGAACGGTTGTTTCTGCACCCTACGACGCGCGCTATGCACGGCGAACATATCGCAGCGAACGCCGCGCCGCTACTTGCGAAGATACGGTTCGATCTTGCGCGTCATCCGGATCTCGTCGTTCTTGAGCGGCTTCGCCAACGAGTGCTTGCCGATGACGAACTGCGAAAAGTCTGGGACACCTTTGAAGTGAGGGCTTCCCAAATTCCATCGACTGGCATGTTGAACTCGCTTATCGGCCCCTTTTGCTACGAGACGCTTTCATTGCCGATTACGGGCAAACTCTTGAGGATGGTCATCTACGTACCCGACAGACCTAGCCGGGAGCGCCTGGCGACGGCACTTCGTTAATCGGCCCGTTGGGCGTGCCCGTCCTGAACCGCGACCCGCGCTCGAACGTAAACCGTCACGCCTGCGGCTCCGATCGTCGCTTCGGTCGCGTTCGGAAGAGACAAGCGTTGCACGGGGCCAGAGCCATGATGGGGTCTCCGTTCGGAACCGATGACGCCCAAGGCGGGACGACGATGCGACCTTTCAAGGGTTACACTTGCATCGCCGCATGCGATCTCGATCTATGCTTCGCGCTGCAAAGGCTTCGATCATCGACAACGAGGTCGGCCGGTTCCTCGACTATGAAGACCACGGCGCTGAAAAGGTCTCGTCTTGCTCAAGCCGCCACACCGCGCCTCTCGAGACTGCGATACCCGATCGCTTCGGCCACGTGAACGTCGGATATCTTAGCTGCTCCGGCTAAATCTGCGACCGTACGAGCCACGCGCGCGATTCGATCGATAACGCGCGCCGATAGGCCGCCCTTAGCGGAAGCGACGCGTAAGAGGTTCGTGGCGCTTTCGTCCAGCGCACAGTATCGGCGTACATCCGCGCCTTCGACGGCGGCGTTCGCATGATAGCACGTGCCGGCGTAGCGTGCGCTCTGCAAGGCCCGCGCAGTTTCGACGCGCTCGCGCACACTCGCAGACGCTTCGCTCGGCGTACGCGCTACCATCTCATCGAACGGCATCGACGCAACGTCGACGTGCAAGTCGATACGATCGAGAAGCGGTCCCGACAACTTTGCGATATAGCGCGCAACGGCGGCGTCGTCGCAGCGGCAATCGCGCGTTCGATTACCCCGGAAGCCGCACGGGCACGGATTCATCGATGCAACCAGTGTAAAGCGCGCCGGATAGACGAAGGTTCCGGCCGCGCGCGCGATCGTAATCGAGCCCTCTTCGAGCGGTTGACGCATTACTTCGAGTGCGGAACGAGAGAATTCCGGAAGTTCGTCCAAGAAAAGCACACCGTTTTGGGCTAGCGAGATCTCGCCCGGGCGCGGTGACGAGCCGCCGCCGCACAGTGCAATCTGAGATATCGTGTGATGGGGAGAGCGAAACGGCCGGGTCGCGACGATGCCGCGATTCTCTTCGAGAAGACCCGCGACGCTGTAAATTTTCGTAACGTCGAGCGCTTCTTCGGCGGACATCGCGGGCAAGATCGATGGGAGCCGCCGCGCGAGCATCGTCTTGCCGCAACCGGGCGGCCCGACGAGTAAGACGTTGTGGCCACCTGCTGCTGCAATCTCGAGCGCTCGTTTTGCGAGGCTCTGTCCGCGCACGTCCGCAAAGTCGCCCGCCGCTTCGGGACGCGGCGCGTACGAACGCGTTTCCGGTACGTAACGATACTTCTCCCCATGGCCGAGCGCGATCGCGACGGCGTCGTGTAACGTATCGATCGCGTAGAGCGTGATGCCCTCGACGAGCGACGCTTCCGCGGCGTTGTGGCGTGGCACGACGAGCGCATCGAAGCCGCTATTGCGTGCGGCGATCGTCATCGGCAAAACGCCGCGCGTCGCGCGGACGGTGCCGTCGAGCGCCAGTTCTCCGAGGGCTATGAAGCGCTGGAGCGCGAGCGTATCGACCTGCTCTTCGATCGCGAGCAATGCGAGGGCAATCGCGAGATCGAAGCCGGGACCGACTTTGCGGATATCGGCCGGCGCCAGGTTGACGAGAACTTTGCCCGCCGGAAAGCGATAGCCCGAATTTATAACGGCGGCACGTACGCGATCGCGCGCTTCGCCGAGCGCGCGATCCGGTAAACCGATCAGCGAAAAGCCGGGCGTACCGGCTGCGCTGTCGGCTTCTACGCGTACGACGTAGCCGTCGATACCGAGCATCGCGGCGGAATGGGCGAGAGCGAGCACGAGCAGTCCTCCGCAGCGCTATCGCGACGGTGTGCCGCGGCGGCAAGCACGATCTCGCGCGCCAAGCGTTTCGATACGGGAGACGATGGTTTAAAGCAATCGCTCACCGGAGGCCGAAGATGCGATGGGCATTTTTACAAGACGAGTTAGTAGCCGAAGTTTATCTCTTCTACGAGCCGATGGGCACCGACAATCACATCGGCTACAAAGTTCGGCCGTCCTTCCGAAGGCTGGGGATCGGAACGGCTCTGCTTCGCTACGCTCTCGAACGTCTCAAGAGCAAGGAATTCAAAA
>CAXTIY010000007.1:0-19518 GCA_964244215.1 uncultured bacterium | reverse complement strand
GTCCTCGATACGCAACCTTCGCACCCTATTTCCGACTCCTGGAGGACGATATGAATCTAAAATTAGAGCGAGCCGTGCTCGCCGGCGGCTGCTTCTGGGGCGTACAAGATCTGCTCCGCAGATACCCGGGCGTTACTTCCACTCGCGTCGGCTATACCGGCGGCGACGTGCCGAACGCCACCTATCGCAACCACGGTACTCATGCCGAGGCCATCGAGATATTGTTCGATCCGGCTAAAATAAGTTATCGCACCTTGCTCGAATTCTTTTTTCAGATTCACGATCCGACGACGCTCAATCGTCAAGGCAACGATCGGGGGTTGAGTTACCGGTCGGCGATTTATTACACGAATGAGGAACAGCGTCGAATCGCAGAGGACACGATCGCCGACGTTAACGCTTCAGGGCTTTGGCCGGGAAAAGTGGTCACCGAAGTCGCCCCGGTTTCTTCATTTTGGGAAGCCGAGCCCGAGCATCAAGACTACTTAGAACGCTTGCCGAATGGCTATACGTGCCACTTCATCCGACCGAATTGGAAGCTTCCTCATCGAGCGAGTGCCCAAACGGTTTCCTAAAAGCAGAGTTCTTACGCGAAGCTAACTCGCGCTGGCGGTCGCGCGTCGACCGCCATGCGTCCATTATTCGATTTGTTGAATCGGGCTTCAGCCTTCGGATGCAGCATAGTAGTCTCGCATAAGCTCCGGCACCCAGTGCGGCTCTTCGATCTCGCCTCGCGGTCCGAACTCACGAAAATAAGGCTTGACGTCGAGGACGGGCGTGCCGTCTAAGGCATCGAGCCCTTCGACGGTAAGTTGCGTGCCGTTTAACGCGATGAGTCGCGCACGGGAGAGCCCGAGACGGTTCGGGCGATGTTTATTCCGTTGCGCAAATATGCCCATGCTCGGCCAGTCGGCGCGGCCTCGCGGACGCCTCGAAGCGAGTTCCGCGTCTTCCTCGCGGTACAGGTGGAAGATGAAGATCACTTCCACATGCGAGAAGCTCTCGAGGCCGGCGAGCGATTCGAAAGAGAATCGTTCCCGATCGAATTCGATCGTCGATTCGATGCCGCCCCAAAAATCGTCGG
This sequence comes from uncultured bacterium, assembly GCA_964244215.1. Lineage (GTDB taxonomy): Bacteria > Vulcanimicrobiota > Vulcanimicrobiia > Vulcanimicrobiales > Vulcanimicrobiaceae > CAXTIY01. Next base: position 18,434 of record CAXTIY010000007.1, on the reverse strand, counting down.
TCGGCTCTTTGCGTGGTGACCGGACGGTCGCGATCGGATGTACGGTAATCGGTGTCAGCATAAGCGTTGCCGAGCGGCTTTCTCCTTTGCGGTTTCCCAGCTCGCACGATTTCGCGTCTCGTCGCTCGCGGCCCGCGTGGTCGACGCCCGTACGACGCAATCGCCCGCGATCGGCAACGAATCTGAAGAGCGCTCGACGAATAAGCCGGCATGCAGCTCGTCGCGACGCTCGCGCCGGTAACGGCCTATGCGTTCGCGGATAGAAACGCGGCGCGTGCAGAGAAGACGCCGCTCGCACCCGAACCGAGTGCGGCGCTCGGTACGAGCTTCCAAGACGAACTCAGTCGGCGCGTGGCTGCTATCGATCGCAGCGGCATCATCGTCGGGTTCATCGACGGGGATACCGTTACGGTCTTCAAAGCGACCCTAGCGAAACGTTCGAATATTCTAATATCGGCGTCGCGTCGCTCGGGCAAGCGCTCGCGAATCGTGCCGGCGTGCCCTATGCAACGCTCTTAAAGCGGCGCGTCTTAGATCCGCTCGGCATACACGACACGGCAATAGAGCTTTCGCCCACGCAATCACCGCGCTTGGCGGCGGGCGCGAACGCCGATGGCGATCCGGCCGCCTTGGACGATGACGGCGATTGCGCCCGCGGGCGGGTTGCGTTCGACCTTACGCGACATGCTCGAATGCTTACGTTGCAATATGGGCCGTGGACCCCTCGCGCAAGCTTGTGCGCCTCTGGGAAGCAGCAAGCGCTGCCGACGTATCCGAGCGCTAAGGATCGCTTCTACTATAAGGTCGTTGACGCACGCATCGAATTCGAACGCGATGCGGCAGGCAACGTGACGGGTCTGATACTACATCAAGGCGGCGCCGATGTCGCGGCGAAGCGCAAATAGCGCCTTAGCGACCCATGCTCCACTTCGACGAATTCCACGTCGAAATAAGACTGTTCGGCGCGAATCCGTGCACGCCCGTTCCGAACGCATGCACGGCGCGTGGCCACCATAGCGGCAAGACCGGTATGTCTCGCGCGACGAATCCCTCGATACGCGCGTAGGCGACTTTGCGTTTAGACCGATCGATATGCTCGATTGCGTCGCGCTGTGCCGCTTCCATGGCGGGTTCGCAATAGCGCGCCATGTTATAACCGTTCGGCGGCATCGCCGCACAGCCGAACTCGCCGGAGTTGTCGGGATCCGGGCCATAGAGCCAGCGCCCGAGCGCGATTTCGTAATGGCCACCGTTTAAAATTCCGCCATCATTGTACGGGCCGAGCAGCGTTTCTCTGCGGTAACCGTGTAGTTGCAGCGTAAGCCCGACTGCCGCAAGTTCGCTTTGCACTTGCACGGCCGTGGTGCGAATGAGTCCCGAACTCTGATCGTAGGCGAGCGTCAGCGCCGGCGGCGGCCGTCCGAGCGATGCGATAATTCGCCGCGCTGCGCTCGGATCGTACGTCACCGTCTTGATGCCGTGCGGATAGGCCCACATAAACGACGGGATGTCGACGGTTGCGGGGTCGGCCGTACCGTAGGTCAGCGTGCGCGTCAATCGCACCTTATCGATCGCCGCCGCGATCGCGTGCCGCACGCGTACGTCCGAGACCGCGCGCGACTTGAGATTGAACCAAAGGCCGAACCAATGATTTTGATCGACGTTGACGAGCGTGATCGCAGGATCGTGCGCGATGAGCGGCACGACCGACGGGCTCACTTCCGGCAGCCAATCGATTTCGTGCGTACGCAACCGCTCGATCAGCGTATTCTCGTCGGGCATGAAGAGCAGCGTTATGTGCGCTATCTTCGGTTTGCCGAGATAGTAATCGGGGTTCGCAGCGAGCTCGATGCGTTCGCCACGGACCCACTTCTCAACACGAAACGGGCCCGTACCGATCGGCATTGCGTTAAACGCAACGTCGTTGAGTTCGGGTAATTTTGCGAGGAGATGCGCGGGTAGGATGCCGAGCGGTGTATCGCCGTCACCGAATAGCTCCGCGATGATCGGTGCGAACCGGTGCTTCAAGTGGAAGCGTATCGTGTACGCATCCGGCGTCTCGACGCGGTCGACTTGGTCGTAGCCGTCGCGGCTGACGACGTTATTATGGGAATCCATAATGGCGCGCCAAGTAAAGGCCACATCCGCACTGCCGAACGGCTTGCCGTCGTGCCAGCGCACGTTGTGCCGCAGATGGTAGACGATCGTGCGTTCATCCGAAGAGATGCCGCCATTCGCCTTGGTCGGGACGGTCGTTGCGAGCATCGGCACGAGGTCGCCGTGTTGATCGAACGACGTCAAGATGTCGGAATAGAAGCGCGCGATTAAGAATTCTTCTGCGTGCTGCGGCAGAATCGGCGAAAGGCTATGCGGCTCGGAATGGAGCCCGACGCGCAAGACGTTCGTTGCCGCGGGCGCGCTCTGTTCGGCGGTCGGCGCGCATCCCGCAGCGGCGACGAGAAATGCCGCGAGCGCAGCGCGTAGCGTTCGAAACAGACGCACCTACACCGCACGCCCGAGCGTCGCGCCTTGCGCGATCGCGTGGCGCAAATGACGCGGTGCGAACGCATCGCCGATTACGTGCACGCCGGCAGCCGGCGCAGCCGTGCGGGCGCGCTCGACGAAAGCATTGTATAGCGCATCGTTTCCGATTCCACCCGCGGCGACGACGACGTTATCCACCGCGATATCGCGTTCCACATCCGTGAGCACGTGGCGCACGCGTACGCGGCCGGGTTCGATACGCAGGGCGGCCGTCATCGGCGTAATCGTCACGCCGGCCCGTAGCAAGCGTTCCAGCAGCGCGGCGCGCAGCGTCGTTCCGATCGTTTCGCCGAGCGCGTATTGCTGCGTGATGATCTCCACGCTATGTCCGCGCGCCGCGATAAAGTCGGCCGTTTTCGGGCCGATCGTGTAACCCGTCTCGTCGATTACGAGCACGCGCGGCCCCGCAAGCTCTACGCCGCCGGATAGGACGTCGGTCGCGGTTGACACGTCGTTGCCCTCGCTACCGGGAACGTACGAGCGGCGAGCCGTCGCGCCCGTCGCGAAAACGTAGTCGTCCGCTACGTGCGCGAGCAGCGAATCGACCGTCGCTTCTTGGCCGAGCACGACGTCCACGTTGCGTCGCCCGAGCTCTGCTTCGAGCCAATCGATGACGGTCCGGTAATTCTCCCAACCGGGCGCACGCGATGCGAAGCGAATCGCACCGCCCACTTCCCGTTCGCGTTCGAACAACACGACTCGGTGGCCCCGCTCGGCCGCAATACGAGCGGTTTCCATGCCGGCCGGACCGCCGCCGACGATCGCGATGCGGCGCGGCACCGAGACGGGTTCGAGCGGTCCCCATAACGTCTCGCGCCCGATCGAAGCGTTCTGCACGCAGCTCACGGTCGCACCGAAGTAGAGGCGGTCGATGCACCCTTCGCCCGAACCCATGCACACGCGCACCTCGTCGCGCCGGCCGGTCTCGCTCTTAAGCGGTAGTTCGGGGTCCGCGATGATCGCGCGCGTCATGCCGACGAAATCGGCGACGCCGCTCTCGAGCACGGCTTCGGCGTCTTCGGGCGTAACGATTCGACCCGTTAAGATTAGCTTGGTCGTAATCGTGCCGCGAAGTGCTTGCGCGAGATCCGCGAACGTTTTGCGCGGGAAGTAGGCTGAGGGAATAGTAACGCCGCGGGCGCGATACGTTTCGATCGTTCCGCCGACGACGGTAAAGTAATCGAGTTTTCCGAGGCGGTCGAGGCGACGGATTATCTCGAACGACTCTTCCGCGGTGAGGCCCTGGTTCGTGCGGTCGTCGCCCGAGACGCGTGCGCCGACGATAAAATCTTTGCCGACCGTCTCACGGATCGCGTCGACGATCGCGATACTGAAGCGCATCCGATTTTCGAGCGAACCGCCGTACGCGTCGCGCCGCTTATTCGTCGCCGGATTCCAAAATTGATCGGCGATCTGATCGTTGTAGAACGCGAGATCGCAACCGTCGAAACCGCAATCCGCGAGGCGCTTCGCCGACGTTGCGAAGTCGCGGATCATCTGCTCGATTTCGCCAAGCGTCAAGACGTGGCACATTTCGGGGGCGATCTGGCTGCCGGTATCGCTCGGACCCGCTCCCACGATGTCTGCGTTCACGTACGTCCGGCGACCCATCGCGGTCAGCTGCGACATCGCGAGCGCGCCGTGAGCTTGCACGGCTCTCGCCGCTTTGCGGAGTTGTGGCTCGACGTGCGGCTTCCACAAGTGAACGTGGCGGGGCGCTTGGCCCCCGAGCGGCGTCGCCGAAGCCGTGCCGTACATCTGCACGAGCCCGCAACCGCCGGCCGCCTTGGCTGCGTGATAGGCGATCAGCTCGTCCGAAGGCGCGCCGTCGGGTTGCGCCAGATTCGTGCCGTGGCTCGTCGATACGATGCGATTGCGGACCGTGCGTGTGCCTAGCGATCCGGCAGAAAATAGTCGTGGATACACGAAGCGAAGCGCTCCTAGCCAGGGTACAAGAAGCCGCCCTTCGCGACGGACTCGAGCGAACCCGCATCGCGCAGTGACAGGTTTGTTTTTTGCAAAGCCGATAAGTGAACGAGGATGCATTCCTCACCCGCTGCGCCCGCAAGCGTCCTCGCGTGACGTACGATCTCGTCGTCGTCGGACTCGGCGCGATGGGGAGCGCGGTTCTTGATAGTGCGGCGCGGCGCGGCTTGCGGGTGCTCGGCGTCGAGCAGTATGCACCCGTGCACGCGCGCGGTTCGTCGTACGGCAAGACGCGCCTGATCCGTAAAGCGTATTGGGAAGCTCCGGCATACGTGCCGTTACTACTTCGGGCGTACGAACTGTGGGAGGAGCTCGAGCGCCGTTCGGGTGCGACGTTGCTGCGCCGCACGGGCGTGCTGCAGGTCGGGCTCGAGCAGAGTGCGGTCGTGCGCGGAGTGCTCGAGAGTGCGCGGATACACGATCTCGACGTGTCGTATCTCGATGCCTCGGAGGTCCGACGCCGTTATCCGATGACGCGCCCGAAGGATGCCGAGGTTGCCGTCTTCGAACGCGACGGCGGCGTGCTTGCGAGCGAACTCGCCGTCCTTACGCAACAACAACTCGCGATCGCCGCGGGTGCGCAAGCGCGCTTCGGCGTGCGCGCCCGGCGCTGGTCGCGAGCGAGCGATCCCGCGCGCGGCCTCGACATCGAGTGTAGCGACGGAAGCACGGTGAGCACTCACCGTCTCGCCCTCTGCAACGGCCCGTGGCTCGACGGCTTTACGGACGATCTCCCCGTACCGGTTGCGATACAGCGCAAGGTGCAAGTTTGGTTCGAACCGGCTTCGCAAGATTTTTCGGCGAATGCGTTCCCTGCGTTTCTCGTCGATCGCGCGGGCAGTGAAACGTTGTACGGCTTTCCGGATTTCGGTGACGGCGTCAAAGCGGCGTTCCATACCGGCGGTGCGATCGCACCCGTCGAGCACATCGATCGCACGGCTTCGCCGGAAGACATCGAGCCGATACAAGCGGCTTTGCAAACCTGGATGCCGGGCGCCGGAGCTCGCGTCACCCGTACCGCCGTTTGCCAATACGATATGACGCCGGACGAGCATTTCATTATTGGTCCGCATCCGCTCGATTCGGCGGTCGTCGTCGCGGGCGGTTTTTCGGGACACGGCTTTAAATTTTCGCCGGTTATCGGAGAGCTCGTAACGGATCTCGCAATCGACGGGGCGACGCGCTTCGACATCCGCTTCCTCGCGCCGGATCGCTTGTGTCGCTCGCCTCTAGATGTTTCTTGCGCTACCTAAGGATTCTTCGCTACGAAGGCGTACGCTAGGCGGAGGACCGCTCGTAGCGCATGTGAGAGCGCAACGCCGAAACGCATCGAAGAGGACGTGACCCGTGGCCAGTGCGACCGAAACGTTTTCGCCGCTCGCCGGAAAACCGGCGCCGCCCGAGCTTTTGATCGATCCGGCTCGTCTTATCGATGCGTATTATTCGCGAACGCCCGACCTCGCCGACCCGAGTCAACGCGTCAGCTTCGGGACGAGCGGCCATCGCGGTTCGCCGCTCGACGGCGCGTTCAACGAAGCGCACATCCTCGCGACGACGCAAGCGATCTGCGATTATCGTAGCGCTCACGGCCCGGATGGCCCGGTCATTATCGGTAAGGATACGCACGCCGCGTCCGCACCGGCTCAGCGGACGGCACTCGAAGTCTTGGCCGCGAACGGCGTCGAGACGATTTTGCAAGCGAACGACGGCGTGACGCCGACGCCCGTAGTATCGCACGCGATTCTCGCCTACAATCGTAGCCGGCGCGAGCATCTCGCCGACGGCATCGTCGTTACTCCGTCGCACAATCCACCGCGCGACGGCGGCTTCAAATATAATCCGCCGAACGGTGGACCGGCCGATACCGATATCACACGTTGGATACAAGATCGTGCGAACGAATTGCTGCTCGGTGGTAATGCGGGCGTCAAGCGCGTTGCCTACGAGACGGCGCTAAAAGCGCCGACGACGCATCCGGAAGACTTCATGATGGCTTATGTCGCCGATCTACGTAATATCGTGGATCTCGCCGCCATTAAAGATGCGGGCTTGAAGATGGGCGTCGATCCGCTCGGCGGCGCGGCCGTTCACTATTGGGAACCGATCAATGCGATGTACGGCCTCGATATCGAGGTCGTCAATACGTCCGTCGATCCGACGTTCGGTTTTATGACGGTCGATCACGACGGCAAGATTCGCATGGACCCGTCGAGCCCGCACGCCATGGCGCGGCTCGTGCAACTCAAAGACCGCTTTCGCCTCGCCTTCGCGAACGATCCCGATGCCGACCGGCACGGTATCGTCACGAGCTCGGGATTGATGAATCCCAATCACTATCTCGCGGTCGCGATCGGGTATCTGCTCGGGAATCGCCCGCATTGGCGAGCGGATTCGGCGATCGGAAAGACGCTCGTGAGCAGCGGCATGATCGACCGCGTCGTCGCGAAACTCGGCCGTAAGCTCGCCGAAGTGCCCGTCGGCTTCAAGTGGTTCGTTCCCGGCCTTATCGATGGGTCGTATTGCTTTGGTGGTGAAGAAAGCGCGGGCGCGAGCTTCTTGCGTTTCGATGGCGGCGTGTGGACGACGGATAAAGACGGCCTAATTATGGCGCTTCTGTCGGCCGAGATAACGGCGCGCACGGGGCGCGATCCGGCCGAACACTACGAAGAACTTACGGCGGAATTCGGACGCACGTACTATACGCGTATCGACGCGCCGGCGACGCCCGACCAGAAAGCCAAACTCTCCAAGCTGAGCGCCGAGCAAGTAACGGATACGCAACTCGCGGGCGAGCCGATCACGGCCAAACTCACGCACGCTCCCGGTAACGGCGCGGCGATCGGCGGTCTCAAAGTCGTGACGGAAAACGGCTGGTTCGCGGCGCGGCCGTCCGGTACCGAGAACATCTACAAAATCTACGCTGAAAGTTTTAAAGACGAACGGCATCTCGCCTCGATCGTTACGGAAGCGGAACAGTTGGTCAACGGGGCTCTCGGTTAGCGCCCGCTTCGAATTCGTGCGCCATGCCGACGATCGCTCAAGTCGAAGAACAGATTCTCGTCGTGGAGGGCTTTCGCGTGCGGCTGACACCGCTCGTCGCGAAGACGAAATCGTTCGCAAGCTACGAGTTCATGGTGATGGCGCCCCAACGCTGGCGCGTCTCGGAATGGAAAACGGTGCGGTTGGCCGCGTATCTCACCTCCATCCGCAGCATCGTCATCTTACGCGGCGATGGGTCGCCCGCGAAAGGCGATCTTCAACTCGGTAACATTCGCGATAGCTACTACGCGCATCAGTACGGCACGACGGCACCACCGTAATCCCTAATACGTCGGCACGTTCCTACGAGTCTTCGGTTGCGAGTTGCCGTACCATCACTTCGATACTCGTAACTTCGATGCCGATCTTACGCGCGAGTGCGAGTAGCACTTGTTCTTGTACTTCTTGATGGTATAGCAAGCGTGAAATCGAATCGTGGTCGTGCTCCGCTCGTAGCTCGGCATGCCCCGCCGACTGCCGCTGGCCGACTGCCAAAATAAAGATCAGAATGAGTTGCAGAACGTTCGAACACGTTAGGAGAAACGCGAACGGATACGGGTCGAGCTTGGTGAAGAGGCCGACCGGGATCCACACCGCTTGAATCACGATCGCGAGGCCGAGTGCGAGCGGAGCTCCCGTCCCATCGGCGATCTTCTTGCAGATCCGCTCCACGGGGGAGAGCCGTTCGGCCTGTTCGGCGTTGATGTCGTGAACCAGCGGATGATCGGACATGCCGGCCGGCGCGACGGTAACGGTTGAAGCGTTCATGGCCTAAGTGTACTCGGGCGCCCTGCCACCGTCTCAAGCGCCGCTTCGCGCTTAGGCGCTCGAGGTAATTGCCAGGGCAGCTACGCGGCGCGGCCGTACATGAGCAGCATGAGAATCGCTCTCACGCTAGCCGTATCCTTATTCGCTACCGTTCCGCTTAGCGCCGGCGCCGCGCTCTTAACACCCGTCGACTTATACAAGATCGTTTCCGTCGGTGAACCCGCATTTTCGCCGGACGGAACGAAGATCGTCGCGGTGGAGCGACGAGTCGACGTCACAGGCGATAAGCGCCACAGCACCCTCGTTGTGACCGACGTAGCGACGAAGGTGCATCGGCCGCTCACGTTCGATCGCGACGGCGTCGATGCGCCGGCGTGGTCGCCGAGCGGCGACGCGATCGCCTTCATCGCGAACGATACGAAGAAACACGGTCAAGTCTACGTTCTGCCGCTCGCCGGCGGCGACGCTCGGCAGATCACGTCTACCGCGGACGGAGTGCAGCAATTCGCGTGGCGCCCGAGCGGCGATTCCATCGCTTACGTGACGAGCGATCCCGACCCAAGGAAAGCCGCAATCGAGAAGCACCACGACGCTTTCGATCTCGCAAACGACGACTATCTCGAGCGCTCGTATTCGCCGCCGTCGCATCTGTGGCTCGTCGCGCGCACGGGCGGCAGCGCCCGGCGCTTAACCTCGGGCTCGTGGAGCGCGGCGACGTCGTATCCGCCCTCTCCGCCCGCATCGCCGCTCTCCTGGTCGCCCGACGGCGCGTCGCTGCTGTTCACGCGCGTGCCGAATACGCGCGACGGCGACGCGTACGCATCCACGATCGTGCGCCTCGACGTCGCTTCCCGGAAATTAACACCGCTTACCGGTCACTCGCGCTTCGAAGGCTTCGCGACGTATTCGCCGGGCGGCGATAAGATAGCGTATCTTTATAGCCGTGACGGCGACCCGAATAGCGAAAGCGAGGTTTACGTCACGAATCCCTCGGGCGGCGCCGGCATCGACGTTTCGCGCACGCTCGATCGCGCGATCTATCGCGCGCAGTGGTTTCCCGACGGCAAGTCGCTCTTGGTCGGCGCGCACGACGGCACTCGCACCGCACTCTGGCGCCTTCGGCTCGACGGCACGTTCGATCGTATCGATACCGCTAACGTGAATCCCACGTGGTCGTTCTGGATCGACGCGACCATCGCTCGCGACGACGCGGTCGCTTTTCCGGGGTCGTATTCGGAGCGCCCGACGGAACTGTATGCGACGACGGCGCAAGGCGAGGGACCGGCACGGCTCACGGATCTCAACACAGCCGTCGCGTCGCGGGAACTCGGTCGGGTCGAGGACGTCACGTGGGAGAACGACGGCTTCAGGGAGGACGGCACGCTCGTGTATCCGCCGCATTACGTTTCGGGTAAACGCTATCCGCTCGTTCTCGACGTTCACGGTGGTCCGCAAGCGGCTTCCGGCCGTTCGTTCGATTTCTGGGCGCAAACCCTCGCGGCACATGGCTGGCTCGTCTTCGAACCGAACTATCGCGGCAGCGACAATTCCGGTAACGCGTATGAACGAGCGATCTACATGGATGCGGGAGCGGGGCCCGGCCGCGACGACATGGCGGGTGTGGCGGCCGTCGAGAAGCTCGGCATCGTCGATACTTCGCGAATCGCCGTCGGCGGCTGGAGCTACGGCGGTTACATGACGTCGTGGCTCATGACGCACTATCACGTGTGGCGCACGGCGATTTCGGCTGCCGCCGTCAACAACTGGGTCGACATGTACAACCTCGGCGATGCGAACGATCAGATTGCCTTCACGTTCAAAGGCTCTCCGTACGTCGGCGACAACATGCGCGACTATATCGCGCAGAGTCCGATAACGTACGCGGCGCAGACGCGCTGCCCCGTGCTCGTCATTTCCGATGTGGGCGACGTGCGCGTGCCCATCTCGCAATCGTTCGAGATGTATCACGCGCTTGCCGACAATCACGTACCGGTTCGCTTCGTCGGTATTCCGGTCGACGGACACTTTCCGAGCGACCCGGTACGTTCTGCCGATGTGATCGCGCTATGGGGCACGTGGTTCGCGGATCACCTCAAGTAGCGCTATCCGCGTGCGATCGGCGGAGTGTGGGCTTTCTTAACGGGAAGCGCCGCTGTGACGATTTGCAGGCGGGTCGTCGCGCGATCGTCGAGCGGGCTCGCGACGATGCGATACTGCACGCGCAGCGTAGAATGAGCGCCGCGCGCTTCGTGGACGATAAAGCCGTGCGCGGTTCTCGCGGAAACGTAGAGCCCCGCGTTGTCTCCTTCGGGCATGAGAAACACGAAGTACGGATGCGCAAAGTTTATCGTTCGGGCGAACGCCGGGTCGAGCGGACCGTCGCCGCGCCGTTTACGACGCTCGCTTCGCCGACGTCTTCGATCGTCGGATCGGCGCTGCGCGACGTAGCGTAGATTGCGGCTCCGCGATTGATGTTGTTCGTATCGTCGACCGATGCGGCGGTTCCATACTCGCCGCCCGAAGCGATGATGCCCGAGCGACCCCCGGCGCGAATACGATGGAAAGGCCGAGAAGCGCCGCGGCGCCTGCCTGATAACCGAGAGTCGTCATGGTGTTCGTGCCTCCTTAACGTGCGGCGGCCAATTCCGTCGCACGGGTTAAAGCCTGACCGATCGGCGTCCGCGCGTCGTCCGACGCTATGGCGCGATAGCAACTCTTAAAAGTTCCTGGGACTTCTCCCAAGATTGTAACAGCCTCGCGCCGGAGTCGCTCGCGTAGAGCGTCGCGCGGGGGAACGTCGCCCAGCGCTCGGTAACCAAAGTGAAAGCCTCATGTCGAGTTTCTTTTTATCGCGTCCCATTTTTGCAGCGGTTCTCTCGGCGGTCATCTTGACGATCGGTATCGCCGCGATACCGGGCCTGCCGATCGCACAATTTCCTCCGATTGCTCCGCCGACGATCGTCATCAACTCATCGTATCCGGGCGCGAACGCCGAAGCCGTGGAGTCGGCCGTGACGACGCCGATCGAAGAGGCGATCAACGGATCGCAGGGCCTCAACTACATATCCTCCGTAAGCGGCGACGACGGCACCTCTGCCGTTACGGCCACGTTCAATCTAACGCGCGATATCGATAACGCGGCGACGGACGTGCTCGTAGCGATCCAAACGGCGTCGGGCCAAATACCGGCCGTCGTTAAGACGGAGGGCGTTACCGTGCAGAAAACGCTCGGCTCTTTGCTGATGAGCGTTTCGCTTTTCTCCGACGATCCGAAATACGGTCCGGTCTTCCTATCGAATTATGCGTCGCTGCAAGTCGTCGATCCGCTCAAGCGCATAAGCGGCGTCGGCACCGTGACGATCTTCGGGCAACGCACGTATGCGATGCGGATCTGGCTCGATCCAAAAAAGCTCGCCGACAATGGGCTTACGACGGGCGACGTGACCGCGGCGCTCACGGCGCAAAACGTGCAGGTTCCGGCCGGTGCCTTCGGTCAGGAGCCCACGCCAAAAGGACAGCCGTATTATATCGGCGTCCGCGTGGTCGGGCAGCTCGTAACGCCGCAAGACTTCGGAAACATCATCTTGCGTTCGACGGCGCAGGGCGGCTACGTGCGCGTTCACGACGTGGGGTATGCGGAGCTCGGTGCCGACAGTTATACGAGCACGTCGCTTCGCAACGGTAAGCTCACGATCGGCCTCGGTATCCAGCAGCTTCCCGCCGCGAACGCGTTGCAAGTGTCGGCCGCCGTGCTCAAAGAGATGGCGGAGCTCGAGAAACATTTCCCGCCGGGCGTCCACTGGGGCCTGAATTTCGATACGACCGATTTCGTTCGCGAGTCGATGAAGGAGGTCGTGATAACGCTACTCTTCTCGATCTTGCTCGTCGTGATCGTAATCTACGTGTTCTTGCAAGACTGGCGCACCACGCTCATTCCGGCAATCACGATTCCGGTTTCGCTCATCGGCACGTTCGGACTGATCTCGGCGCTCGGCTTTTCGATCAACACGCTCACGCTCTTCGGCTTGACGCTCGCGACGGGACTCGTGGTCGACGACGCGATCGTCGTGATCGAGAACATCACGCGTTTCACGGCGGAGCGCAAAGACGGCAACAAGATCGCGGCGGCCGAAGGCGCCATGAAAGAGATCACGGGCGCGGTCGTCGCGACCTCGCTCGTACTTCTGGCGGTCTTCATTCCAGTCGGTTTTTTCCCAGGGACGACGGGCGAGCTTTACAAGCAATTCGCGCTCACGATCGCAGCGTCGATCGCGATCTCGCTCTTCGTCGCGTTGACGCTTACGCCGGCGCTCGCCGTGCTACTCGTTCCGGCGAACGCCGGCGAGAACAAAGGCGGCCCCGTCTTCGGGCCGATCAATCGGGGCATCAATGCGACCCGGCGCGGCTACGAAAACTTTCTCAATGCGATTTTGCCGTTCAAGTGGATCGTCGCGGCAGTCTTCGTTGCGTCGCTCGTCGTTACGCTCGTGGTGTTCACGTCTACGCCGACGGGCTTTTTGCCCGACGAAGATCAAGGCATCATGTACGTAACGATCCAACTGCCGCTCGGCTCATCGCTCCAACAGGAACAGGCGGTCGGTAAACAGGCGAGCGCGATCGTCAGCAAACTGCCGGGCGTCGCACTGGTTTTCAACATTAGCGGTCGCGGCATCGGCGGCTCGGGTAACGGCACGAATGTGGGCTTCCTCGTGGTGCGGCTCAAACCGTGGAGCGAACGGACGGCTGCAAACGAACAAGTCGGCGCGTTACTCGCGGCGATGCGGCCGAAACTCGCGGCGATCCCGTCGGCGCAAATCCTCGCTTTCAATCCGCCCGCGGTCCAGGGCATCGGTTCGATCGGCGGCTTTCAGTACGAACTCGAGAACCCGTCGAACGGACGTTACGAGCCGCTCGATGCGACCGCAATCAAACTCATCGCCGGGGCCAACCGCTCGGGGCACGTCGTTTCGGCGAATACCACCTTCGCAATTTCGGCACCGCATTACATTGTCACGGTCGATCGTCAAAAAGCGGAAGCCGCGGGCGTGAGCGTAGGCGATATCTTCGATGCGTTGCAGTCCGAAATCGGTTCGAAGTACATCAACGACTTTACCTATTCCAACCGCGTCTATCACGTCTACATTCAAGCGACGCAAGACGACCGTGCCCGGTTCGAAGATCTTCAGAAGATATTCGTGCGCTCGAGCGGTGGCCAATCGACGCCGCTTACGAGCTACATCACGACGAGATTCGAAACCAGTCCGCCGCTCGTAACGCACTACAATCTATTTCGCAATATCGAGATCACGGGGCAAACGCCGGCGGGGCAAGGCAGCGGCCAATCGCTCGGCGAGATGGAGGAACTTTCGAAGACGATGCTCGGCCCGTTCGCGCACGAGTGGTCCGGCATCTCGCTCGAACAGATTCAGGGCGGCGGCGCGGCGGCGCTCATCTTCGGGCTCGGGCTTCTGTTCGTTTTCTTCGTTCTCGCGGCGCAATACGAAAGTCTGAGCGAACCGTTCATCATCTTGCTCGCGACGCCCGTCGCGATTCTCGGCGCGCTGATCGGGCTGCACCTGCGTGGCATTTCGAGTGACGTGTACGCGCAAGTCGGTTACGTGATGTTGATCGGGCTTGCGAGTAAGAATGCGATTCTTATCGTCGAGTTCGCGAATCAATTGCGCGAACAGGGTTTGAGCGCCGTCGAGGCCGTAACGAAGGCGGCCGAGACGCGCTTGCGCCCGATTCTGATGACATCGTTCGCGTTCATCCTCGGGATATTGCCGCTCGTCTTCGCAAACGGCGCCGGCGCCGCGAGCCGGCACTCGCTCGGAACGGCCGTGTTCGGCGGAATGCTCGTCTCTACGATTCTCAACCTCGGCATTATTCCGGCGCTCTACATCATCGTGGCGCAATTCGATCACAGTCACGATCCCAAAGGCGAGCACGGCAAAGAGGCGGAGGCAAAGGTATGATACGCACGACGAACGCGACTTTGACCGCGTTATGCAGCGCGGGAACCGCACTCGCATTCGTCGCGTCCATCGCGGGCTGCGCGAAGCCGCCGCCGCGTACGGCGCCCGCACCCGTTACGGTGCAAACCACGCATCTCGTGCGGCGAACGATGGCGACTTTCGAGAATCTCGATGGCCAAGTAACGCCGTTTTTGCAATCGAGCCTATCGACGCAGCAATCGGGAACGATCGTTCACGAATACGCGAACGAAGGGGATCGCGTCCGCGCGGGTGAGGTGCTGGCCAAGATCGACGATTCGCCGTTACGCGCGCAGCTGACGCAGCAACAAGGCAACGCGGTGCAAGCGCAAGCCAAACTCGATCAGTCGAACATCCAGTTGCCCATCACGAAGCAGCAGTATTCCTCGGCGCTCGCGCAAGATAAAGAATCGCTCGCGCAAGCGACGCAACAACAGTTAACCGATCGGGCGGCGCTGCGCAACGCGCGACTCGTCTATTCGGGTAACGCACAGTTGCTCAAACAAGGATACGTCGCGCAAACGAGTTACGAGCAAACGCGCGCGAACTACGTCTCCGCCGAGCAGACCTTGCAGCAAGATACGGAAAAGGTTTCTCAAGCCAGAGCCGCACTTGCGGCGGCGGAACGCAACCTGCTCAACACGCCGTTACAACGCCAGGTCATCGAACAGAATCGTGGTTCCGTTACGACGGCAAACGGGCAAGTGCAGTCGACGCAAACGAGCATCTCGCAGACGACGCTTACCGCGCCCTTCGACGGCGTCGTCACGTCGCGCTTGCTCGATCCGGGCGCGTACGCCGGGCCGAGTCAGCCGCTGTTCCAAATCTCGCAAGTCGATCCGGTGTATATCGACTTCAATGCGAAAGACGACGATCTACAATACGTCACTGCGGGAACGCTCGTGTCGTTCGGAACCAACGCCTTACCCGGCAGACGTTATCAAGCGCGCGTCTTCAGTCTCAACGTCGTGCCGACGACGGGAACGCTGCTCTATCGCGGGCGGCTCGTACTTCACAATCCAGATCAATCGCTGCGCGGCGGTATGCTCGTGACGGTTCGCGTTACCAAAGCGTCCCACCCGAGTGCGCTCGTCGCTCCCCGCTCGGCCGTCACGCAAAACGGTGCGCAGGGCGTGTTGTTCCGCGTCGAGTCGATGGGTGACGACGCGTCGGGAAAGCACCGCTTGATGGCGGCGAAAACGACTGCCGACCTTGGTTTGCAGAACGACGTTTACGTGGAAGTCGCGGGCAAGAACTTGCGAGCCGGAACCGAAATCATCGCCGCGCCGCCGACAACAATTAATGACAAGACATCGATTCGGACGCAATAATGGCTAATTACCTGATTAGTGCTTAAGTTCCATTATGGAAAGATTAAGTCGTAAGGTGTGGGACTGTTGCGCTCTAAGGCGCGAAATTGCGCCGTCTCTCCACATCTTACACAGCTAAAAGTCTAAAATTGTGGATAACAAGCTGCATTCGCTTCCGAATCAACATGTAGATACGGCGGTCGTTCACGCAGGCGCGCTCGTAATGCCGAGCAACCCAGCTTCGAGTCCGCCACTCTTTCAGGCGTCTTCTTACGAGTTCGCGGGCTTGGACGAGGTCGCCGCAATCTACGATGGGTCGATGCCCGGAGCGATTTACGGCC
The DNA here is from genome assembly GCA_964244215.1 of uncultured bacterium. Classification (GTDB taxonomy): domain Bacteria; phylum Vulcanimicrobiota; class Vulcanimicrobiia; order Vulcanimicrobiales; family Vulcanimicrobiaceae; genus CAXTIY01. The sequence continues at coordinate 2,453 of CAXTIY010000007.1, read as the reverse complement.
GCTACGGCGGTCCCAATGCCGGTCAGTTCGAGAGCGCAGTGGCGGAACTCGAGGGTGCGGAAGCGGCGCTCGGCGCGGCCTCGGGCATGGCGGCGATCGACGCCGCCCTCGCGCCCGTGTTGCGCTCGGGCGATGCGATCGTCGCGACCCGAGAGATCTACGGCGGTACGTTCGACCTGTTCGAACGTGAATATCGACTCCGTGGCTACGATATCGCCTATGTCGATCAAACGGATCCGGAGGCCGTTCGCGCGGCGCTCCGGGCCCACAAAGCGAAGGTGTTGTACGTCGAGGCGCTCACGAACCCGCTCGTGCATGTGGCGGACTTGCCGGGGCTCTCGGGGCTCGCTCGGGACGCGGGTGCGTTGCTCGTCGTCGATGCGACCTTCGCTTCGCCCGTTCTCGTACGGCCGCTCGAGCTCGGAGCCGATCTCGTCGTCCACAGCGTCGGCAAGTACCTCGGCGGCCATGGCGACGTCGGGGCGGGCGTCGTCTCGGGCCGTAGCGCCCTCATCGAGCGCGCCCGCGCCTACCTCGTGCGCACCGGCGCCACACTGCCCCATTTCGAGGCGTGGCTAGCCCTGCGCGGGCTGCGGACGCTCGCACTCCGCATGGAACGCCATTCGCAGAACGCGGGGGCCGTCGCGGCCTTTCTCGCAGGCGTAGCGGGCGTTCGGGCCGTCCATCACCCCTCGCTGCCCACGCATCCGCAGGCGGCGGTCGCCCGTCGTCTCTATCCGAACGGAACGGGCGGCATGCTGGCTTTTTCGCTCGGCGGCGCCGCGCCCGAGGTAGACCGCTTCTTGAGAGCGCTTCGCACGATCGCGATCGTGCATAGCCTCGGTGAAGTGGCGACGACCATCAGCTATCCTCGGGTAAGTTCGCATCGCGGCTTCACCCCGGCCGAACGCCTCGCGGCCGGGGTCGACGACGGCACGCTACGGCTCTCGGTCGGCATCGAGCACCCGGCGGACATCATCGCCGATCTCCGAGGCGCCCTCGCAGCTTCCGGCGATTAGGCCGCAAGCCGGCGCGCTCGTCTTCAATTGCATGGCCGCGTGCCGATTACCGGCATATGCGCGGCTGAGAAAAACGCTGAGCGAATGCGGCTGTTCTTGCTCGCGCTCGTGGCGCGCGGTTTTAATACGGGTGGATGCGGTGGATGAACGCGACGTAGCCGTCGAGCGCCCAGCCGATGATCGCACCGAGGAAGATCGTCAGCCCGACGACGATCGCGAGGCCGACGAGTCCGCGGCGTTCGACGTAGCGCGTACCGGCGGCGACGCCGATAATTGCCGCGACGCCGAGGCCACACGCGTACATCAACACGGCCTACCGGCTCGACGCTTTACGCGCACCGTTCCACGGGCGCGAGATCGCTCGTCTCGTCGCCCGTATAGATGCGCGACCGTGTCAAGAAGCGGACGTTCTCGCCGTTATCGAGCGAGAACATGCCACCGCGCCCCGGCACGACGTCGATGATGAGTTTGGTGTGTTGCCAATACGCGAATTGCGATTCACTCATGTAGAACGGCGCGCCACCGATCTCACCGAGCTTCACGTCGGACGAACCGAGTATGAGATCGCCGAGCGGATAACACATCGGGCTGCTGCCGTCGCAACAACCGCCGGACTGATGAAACATGAGCGGGCCGTGCTTGGTGCGCAGGCGCTCGATTAACTCGAGCGCCTGCGGCGTCGCGTCGACCCGCGTGGCGGGTCTGCGATCCATTAGAAGAAGCCGAGCTTCTTCGGGCTGTAGCTCTGCAGAATGTTTTTCGTATTTTGATAGTGGTCGAGCATCATCTTATGATTTTCACGACCGATACCGGACTGCTTGTATCCGCCGAACGCCGCGTGCGCGGGATAAGCGTGATAGCAGTTCGTCCACACGCGGCCGGCCTGGATGCCGCGCCCCATGCGATACGCCGTGTTCGCATCGCGCGACCACACGCCCGCACCGAGACCGTAGAGCGTGTCGTTGGCGATCAAAAGCGCCTCGGCTTCGTCTTTGAACGTCGTCACGCTGACGACGGGTCCGAAGATCTCTTCCTGGAAAACGCGCATCGAATTCTTGCCTTCGAATACCGTCGGTTCGACGTAGAAGCCGTCCTTGAACGCGCCGTCGAGCGTATTGCGCTTGCCGCCGGTGAGGATCTTCGCGCCTTCCTGTTTGCCGATGTCGAAGTACGAGAGAATCTTTTCGAGTTGCTCGCTCGAGGCTTGCGCGCCGATCATCGTTGCCGGATCGAGCGGATTGCCTTGTACGATCTGTCCGACGCGCTTGAGCGCACGCTCCATGAAACGATCGTAAATGGACTCGTGGATGAGTGCGCGCGAGGGACACGTGCACACTTCGCCCTGATTGAGGGCGAACATCACGAAGCCTTCGATCGCCTTATCGAAGAAGTCGTCGTCGTGCGCCGCGACATCGGCGAAGAAGACGTTCGGCG
>CAXTIY010000006.1:0-27270 GCA_964244215.1 uncultured bacterium | reverse complement strand
TCCGTCGCCGTCGAGGAGCTGATTTGCGCTCGCTGTATCGAATGGTGGACGCTCGAGTCGTGCAAAATCGATGGTCGAGGGCGCGACGACGGACTCCGCGAGTTCCCCCATCTTGTGAAAGACGATGTCGTAGAGGTACGGCCGGTTGGTCGCGAGGCGCAGCGCGCGGCGAACGACCGCATCGCGCAGCGCCGGTCGCTCCGTTTGCAGAAGAATGCCCGACATGTAAGCCGAGGAGGCGCGCTCGGAGCTCACCCCGGGAAGCCTTTGCACGCGTTCGGTGAAAGCGCCGCCGACCGTGGCCCACATGTCGAGTTCGCCCGTTTGGAGCTGCGTGTAGATCGTGTTGTCTTCCGAGACGAGCGTATACACGATCCGCTTCAACAACGGTTTACGGCCGAAGTAGTATGGATTCGCTTCCATTTCGATCGCGTCGCCGCGACGGAACGCCGTGTACCGGAACGGCCCGATGCCCACGGGCAACGCATTATAGGGCGCTTCATTGATGTTCGTACTGCCGCCCAGAATGTGTTTGGGAAGAATGCAATCGAGCGAATCGCTCGCGAAATAACGCGACAAGAAGGGCGCGAACGGCCGATCGAGATGCAGGACGATCGTAAACTTGTTCGGCTCTTCGAATGTCGCAACCCGAGCCCACGCATCGCGGGCCGTTAATCGATTGCTCGTATATCGGATAACGCGCAGCGTGTATGCTACGTCGTCCGCGTCGAACGGTGCACCGTCGCTCCAGCGAACGCCGTGCCGTAGCCGAAAGGTAAGCGCCTTTCCGTCGGCGCTTATTCCGCCGTTGCGTCGCGTCGGGATTTCCGTTATCAGTTCGGGCACGAAGTGCCGCCGGGCGTCGTAACGCACGAAGTGCGCCATGGTCAAGCCGGAGAGGTCGATTACGTTGCCCGTCGTTGCGAGAAACGGGTCGAGCGTCGTCACGTCGATGCCCTCGGTAAAACGCAGCACGTGCGCCTGCCGGGCGGCCGTGGGCGCGAGCGTGGCGATTAGGGCCAGCGCCGAGAGCGCGAATGCGGCGAGGGATCGGCGTACGACCATACCGCGGCGAACGTTCGTGGGTCCGCTATCGCGACCCGCCAAGGAGTGTATGAGCGCGACGAAAGCGTATAATGAGTAAATCTCCATGAAATTTAAACCATCGATTTGACGACGGGCGAAGCCGCGGACGACGTCGCGCGAGCCGCGGCGACCGCCCACCTTATCGAGCAGAAAGCCGAACGCGCGCGGCGTAAGAAAGTCGCGCAGCGTTTGGGCTGGAAGCTCGTCGGTCGCGAGACGGCCGAAATCCGCATCGAACGCCGCTTTACCTTTGGCGCCCGTACGGCGGTCGTCCGCGGGCGCGTGCCGGTGGCGCTGCCGGCCGAGATGACGGCCGAGGCGGGCGAACTTGCGCTCGCGCCGATCGTCGATCCGGCCGTCGCGAAATTTACGCACGCGATGGATCGTGCGGCAAGTAAGATACTTACGGAACCCGATGACGGTGAGAGCCGCCACGTTTTCGATAACGTGTCCTTTTTTACGGCGCTCGAAGAAGCGCGGCGCGGACTCGTGCGCGAGTATCAGGAGCTGGAGAACCGCCGTGTCGACGACCGCGTCGAGGCGGATCTCGGACTGCGTTTCTATCTCGCGAGCTTTACGCGCGAAAAACCGGCGCTCGAATATTTCGCCGGCCCGACCAATTCCGGCAAGACGCACGCGGCGATCGAAATGCTGCGCGAAGCGAAGAGCGGTCTCTATCTCGCGCCGCTTCGGTTACTCGCGCTCGAGATACACGAACGTATGAACGATCTCGGCATTCCGACGTCGCTCGTAACGGGCGAGGAACGCGTCTTAAATCCGGCCGCACGGCACGTAAGCTCGACGGTCGAAATGGCCGATCTCAAACGTCCGGTCGATCTCGCCGTCGTCGACGAAGCGCAGATGCTGCAGGACGAACAACGCGGTTGGGCTTGGACGCTCGCGCTCGCGGGCGTGCGTGCGAAGCGCATCGTGATGTGCGGCTCGGAAGACGGCCTCGCGGCGGCGCAGCAACTCGCCGCACGCTTAGGCTTACCGCTCGAAGTACGGCGTTTCGAACGCAAGAATCCGCTCAAAGTCGTCGATTCCGTTCCGCTCATGGCGCTGCGCCCGGGCGACGCGGTTATCGCGTTCTCGCGTAACGCCGTCGTCGAATTGCAGGCACAGGTAAGGCGTAACGGCCGCTCGACCGCCGCCATCTACGGCTCGCTTTCGCCCGCCGTGCGACGGCGGGAAGCCGAGCGCTTTCGCACGGGTGCGGCAGACGTGCTCGTCGCGACGGACGCGATCGGGCTCGGGCTTAATTTGCCGATTAGGCGGTTAATCTTCGCGGCCGTCGAGAAGTACGACGGCGATACGATGCGGCCGCTCGCACCGCCCGAAATCCGCCAAATCGCCGGCCGCGCGGGGCGTTACGGCATCCATGAAGAGGGTCAAGTAACGACGCTCGATCCGCGTGCGGTACGCGTCTTGCGCGAGGGCATCGCACGTTTCGATCCGGCGCCCGCGGATCTGCCGATTTGGATCGCGCCGACGGACGAACATCTACGGCGGCTCTCGGCGATCATCGGTACGACGCGCGTGAGCCGGCTGTTGCAATTCTTCCAAACGCGGATGCGACGCGCCGAAGATACGGTACTACGCATCGCTAATCTCTCCGACACGATCGAGGTCGCGGTCGCCCTCGAGCAGTCCGACCGTTTTCTCGAGCTTCCGCTCGGCAGCCGCTGCACGTATAGTCGCGCGCCCGTGACGACGCGTGGAAATAGTCTCGCGGTGCTCGCGCGTTGGGGCGAACGCCATGCGGTAGAGGGCATCGTCGACGGTACCGACCTCATGGCCGGGCTCGCCGCGCGCGACCGGCTCTTGCTTTTCGAAGATCGCTCGCGCCTCGCCACGCTCTACCTCTGGCTCGCCCAACGTTTTCCGGAGGTGTACGTCGGTGGAGAAGCGGTCACGGTGATGCGCGAACGCATCGACGACGATATCCATACCGCACTCTTGCAACACGGCGCGCGGCCGCAGAAGGATCGGCCGGCGCCTGTGCCCTTCATCCGTCGTAAAGGTCCGCCGAAATTTAATCCGCGCCGCTTGAAAAAGTAACGTCGCGTTGTCTCTGCTACTGCGGGCGTGCCTGCTCTGGGCCCTCGCAGTTGCGCTCGTTTCGCGTGCAGCGGCAGCAGACGATTTGCAAGCGCTCCATTGGCGCAATATCGGACCCGCGAGCGCGGGCGGCCGCGTCGCGGCGGTTGCGGGCAGCGACCTCGATCCGAATTTCTACATCGTCGGTGCGGCGGGCGGTGGCGTCTTCCGCACGCGTAACGGCGGCGTGACGTGGGACGACGTTTGGGTCAAACAAAACGTCGGTGCGATCGGCGCGGTCGCGATCGCACCTTCGGATCCGAAAACGATCTGGGTCGGCACGGGCGAAGCGAAACCGCGCAACGATGCGTCGTACGGCGACGGCGTTTGGGTCAGTACCGACGGCGGCGATCGCTTCACGCATCGCGGACTAGACCGTTCGCGCGCGATCTCGAAGATCGTCGTCGATCCGCATGACGCACGCCACGCACTCGCGGGAGTACTCGGCGACGTCTTCACCGATTCGCGCGACCGCGGCGTCTACGCGACGTCCGACGGTGGGCGGACGTGGCGGCAGACGCTCTACGTCGGCCCGCGAAGCGGCGTCGCCGATCTCGCCGCCGACTCGCACGACGGCAAGCTCGTCTTCGCGGCCGTGTGGCAATTTCGACGCGTGCCGTGGGATTTCACGAGCGGCGGTCCGCAAGACGGATTGTGGCGCTCCAAAGACGGCGGAGAAACGTGGACCGAACTCACGGGTCACGGGCTGCCGTCCGGGATTATGGGCCGCATCGGAATAAGCGTCGCACCGAGCGACGCGAAGCGCGTGTACGCCGTCATTCAATCGCGGCAGGGCGTCGCGTGGCGCTCCGATGACGGCGGCGATACCTGGCATAAGATTAGCGACGATACGCTGCTCGATCAGCGCCCGTTCTATAATTCGCGGCTCGATGTCGATCCGACCGATCGCGATCACGTTTATTTCTCTGCCGAAGATCTCATCGAAACGAGCGACGGCGGGAAGAGCTATCACGAGTTGCGGGGCGCGATCCACCAAGACCATCACGGCTTATGGATCGCGCGCGACGGCAAACGCATCATCGACGCAAACGACGGCGGCGCGCCGATTTCGCTCGATGCCGGCAAAGTATGGGATTGGCGTGCGAATTTAACGATCGGGCAAATCTATCACGTCGGTTTCGATGACGAGAACCCCTATAACGTTTGCGGCGGCCTTCAGGACAACGACTCTTTCTGCGGACCTTCGAATAGTCTCTCGCCGCACGGTATCCTCGCGCACCGTTGGCGCGACGTCGGCGATAACGGTGACGGCTCGTGGGCTTGGCCGGAACCGAAGCGCCCGAGCGCCGTGTGGAACGTCGGCGTGAGTTCCCTAAACGGTCAGCTCGGTATCTTCGATTTGGCGTCCGGTGAGAACGTCGACGTCTCGCCCTACGTGCGCGATACGAACGGATTGCCGCTCGCCGGTATACCGTATCGGTTTAATTGGGAAGCGCCGATCGCGTTTTCGCCCGCGGATCCGGGCGTCGCGTATTTCGGCGGAAACGTGGTGTTCGCGACGCGCGATCGCGGGCGCCGGTGGCGCGCGATCAGTCCCGATCTCACACGCAACGAGCGCGTGCATCAGCAGGTCGCCGGCGGCTCGATCGATCCCGACGTCTCGGGCGCCGAATTCTACGATACGATTCTCGACATCGCGCCCTCGCCGCTTTCCGCCTCCATCCTCTGGGTCGGAACGGACGACGGTCTCGTTCAGCTAACGCGCGACGGCGGTACGCATTGGCGTAACGTAACGGTCCGGAACCTGGGGCCGTACGGCCGCGTCGAAGCCGTCGAACCCTCGCACGTTCGTCGCGCGCGAGCCTACGTTGCGATCGACCGTCATCTGCTCGGCGATTTTCGACCGTACGTTTTCTCGACCGACGATTACGGGCGGCACTGGCGTTCGCTCGGCGCTAATCTCCCGCCCGATCAACCCGTGCGCGTCGTTCGCGAAGATCCGCGCAATCCGAACGTCTTATACGCGGGCCTCGAACAAGGCGTGCGCGTCAGCTTCGACCGGGGCGCGACGTGGAGCGATCTACGCCTCAATATGCCGCCCGTTTCCGTGCACGATCTTCGCGTGCAACCGCGGGCGAACGATCTCGTCATCGCGACGCACGGGCGCGGCTTTTACATCCTCGACGATGCGACGGCCTTGCAAAAGCTGCGCGCCGCGCGAGCGCAGTCGCATCCCACGCTCTTCGCACCGAGAACGGCGTACCGGTTTTGGTCCGGCTACGAATACGGCGTGCAGGCGGAGCAATGCTGCGTCGCGCCCGGGGAGAGCGTCGGAGAGAATCCGCCCGTGGGCGCGCTCATCACGTACTACTTGCCGCGGGCTATGGAGCAAAGGCCGCGACTCGAGATCGTCGACTCGCGCGGTGAGGTCGTGCGCCACATTCGCGGCACGAATGCGCGCGGCCTCAATCGCGTCGCATGGGATTTAACCGAAGATGCGCCGGAGCCGTGGTGGATCGCCCGCTCTTGGAATCGCGGTCCCAGTAGCGGAGCGGACGTCGTGCCGGGCGCTTTTCGCGTACGGCTCTTCACGGTCGCGAATAACGCACGAGAACGACGGATAGCGGTCATGCCCGACCCGCGCATTACGCGCACGTACGCCGAGATGCGGGCGCGGCATGCTTTCATTCGCACGCTCTATGCCGAGATGTCTGCCGTCGATCGCGTGCTCAATCGGCTCGATGCGCTCGGCCGTACGCTCGCGCTCCACCCCGATCCCTCGCTCGAGGCGAAGCGGCGACGGATGTATTTGCGCTTTACGTCGAGTCCGGTCAATAGCGAAGATCAACTCCTCTTCGCCGACCGCTTACGCGAACGGCTCGCGAGCCTCATCGCCGACGGCTCGCTTTCCGACGCCGCGCCGAGCGCGGCCCACCTGGCGGAGGCAGCTGCCATACGCGTACAATTCGCGGCCGCCATGGCGGCGTACGAACGCGAAAGCCGAAGCCTCGCGCGATGAGATACGTTACGCGGAGGTTCGCCGCTTGCCACTCTGGTCGCTGATCGATCCGGTTCTCCGTTTCGCAATCTCGAACGTCGATTTCCGCTTCTTGTACGATCGGCTGACCGCGTCGCGCGTGCGGCGCGTACCACATACGCGCGCACACGTCGTCGACGCGCTCAACGTTCTCTTCCCCGCGGCGCGCGCCACCTGGACGCCGCAATCGCTCTTCCTCTTCATCGCGGCTTTCGCGAAAGTCGAAGCGCAGCGTGCGGGCGGTATGCGCGTCGAATGGATCCGCGAGCCCCACACGGTCGTCGCGTACATCTTGCGCGGTGTGACCGCCGAGGGTGTCGCCCCGGTCGAAGCCATGTTGCGCGAAGAGTGCGACGAGGTGTTCGAAACGCTCGTCGCGATCGCGCCGCAAGCGCGGCGCCCGAGCGAGCCGCCGGGGCCGGCCGTCTCGATTGGGCCGCGCTTCTATAACGAGACGCTCGGCCGGCTCGGTGAGCAGCAGCAGAGTATGCGCGATCGGAAAATCGCGGGACTTCTCGCGGGCGCCTTGCTGCACGGCGGCCTATCGACCAACGAGTGCCGCCATCTCTTGCTCGCGCACGACATCGCGGCACGGGACGTCGATATGGCCCTGCGGTCTCCGCCAACATCGATGTGACCGAATGGCCTTCTCGCGTGTCGCCTATGTGGGAGAGGAGGCGTGCAATCGAAAAGAGGCCGGTCAGACGTTTGTTTGAGGGTGCCCGATGGACGACGGAGGCCTGGTTAAGCGGGCCCGAAGCGGCGACTTTCATGCTGCCGAAGAGCTGCTCGCCCGCCATCAGAACGTCGCCTACACCGCGGCCTTGCGTCTTCTCGGTGAAAAATCCGATGCCGAAGACATCACCCAAGATGCGCTCGTCAAGGCGTACACGCGTCTCTCCGAACTCGACGATGGGGCCAGTTTCTCCGCATGGCTGCGGCGTATCGCCGTCAACCTCAGCCTCAACGCGTTACGCCGCCGCGGCGTGTTGCGCTTCGAGCCGCTCGAAGGCCCCCGTAACGCGACAGGCGATGAAGCGCCCGCGCGCGATTTTATCGACGAACGACAGCGAACGCCCGAGGACGAAGCCGTGAGCGGGGCGTTGCGCGACGAAGTCGAGCGTTTGGTGCGATTGCTCCCGGCCGAACAACGCGTGGCCGTGGTGCTGCGCGACATGTACGGTTACGACGTCGCCGAAGTCGCCGAACTCCAGCGCTGCGGCCTGTCGGCGGCAAAGATGCGCATCTCGCGCGGGCGAGCCCACTTACGGGAACTGCTGACGCGGCCGGATTCCCGCGAACGGATCGAGGCCTGATGGGGCGCGCTCCGGGACCTCACGCCTCCGATGAGGCGCTTCTCGCGTTGCTCGAACCCGGGCCCCCGGGTCCGCTCGTGCGCACGCGCGCGCATCTCGATCGCTGCGGCGAATGCGGCGAGCGTCTGAAAGAACTTCGTCGCGTCAAACTGCTGTTGAACGAAACCGCCACGCGAGAACGGATGCCCGAGCGCGACCTCGCTTTCGGAGCGCTCCGGCGATTGCGCAGACGACAAACGGCGATCTCGAACGTCAACGAATTTTTCGGCGTCCTATTTGCGATCATGCGCGGGCTCGGCACGTTGCTCGCGACGGAGGATGCGGAGCGCCGCGATTCGGCCCACCCCGGAAGTAGGAGAGATCGCCATGGATGATGCGCGCATTAGCTTGATGCAGCACGTGAACTCGGCCGGCCGCTACGTCCCGAACGTCATCGTCGCGCTCGTGATCGTTCTTGCGGGCCTCATCTTCGGGTGGCTCGTTTCGCGCTTCGTAACGGCGCTTCTCACGCGGCTGGGATTCGATCAGCTCGGTCACCGGACGGGTCTTATCGACGATCTCGCGCGCGTCGGTATCGCCATGCGGCCGGCGCGCCTCGTCGGCCGCATTACGTTTCTAATTATTCTGGCGGCCGCGTTCGTGCAAGCCGTCAATGGCCTCGAACTCGCTCCGATCTCGGCGACGCTCGGCACGTTTCTCACGTATCTGCCGCACGTCGTTCTTGCGGTCGTGCTCGTACTCGTGGGCATTATCGTCGGCGATACGGTCGGGCGCGGCACGGCGAACGCCATGTCGCGCTCGGGCGTTCTGTATCACGAAGTCGCGGGCACGGTGTTGCGCACGACGATCATCGTGCTCGCGGTCTTCATGGCGTTGCAGCAACTCACGGTCGAATCGTCGTTTCTCTTTTACGTCTTGCTCGTCGTACTCGGCGCGCTCGCGCTAGCTTTCGCGATCGCAGCCGGTTGGGGCGCACGCGCCTTCGCGGAAAACCTCATCGCTGCGCGCTACGTCGAACGACATCTGCGCACCGGCACGTTCATTCGCGCGCTCGGCCACACGGGCGCCGTCGAACGGCTCGATGCGACGAGTACCATCGTACGCACATCCGATGACCGCATGATAATTTTCCCGAACGGACTGCTCGCGCGCTCGATCGTCGAATCCGCCATGCGCCCGCTCGACGAGGCGCAGTAGCCGCTCCGCGTTCCCCGGAGCATGTGACCGATTGTCCGGGCCGCGTGTCTTAGCACCGTGACCCGCCGGAAAGCGAACCGGCACGCGAGACGATCCGAGCAACGGACCCGTAATCCGCGATCACTTCGGCTCCAACGCGTGCGAACGCGTGTTTCACTCTGCTTGCAACACGGAGATTACTCATGTCTACTTACGATTCGACTTACGGGTCCGGCGCACAAAATTTAGCCGGAATATTCATCGATCGCGAAAGCGCCCACGACGCGCTGACGGAACTGCATCACGCCGGTTTTCGGCGTGTCTGGCTCGGCGTCACCCGCGCCGAAGCGGGCGAGAAGACGATCGAATCCGAGAACGCCGGCGGCTTCATGGAAACGATGGGGCGTTTCTTTAGCGGTGAGGAAGCGCGCGGCAATACCCTTGCGGAAGCCCTCGTCGCACATGGTCTGAGCGACGCGCAAGCGCGCGAAATCGACGCGCAAATCGTGCCGGGTAATGCGGTCGTCGTCGTCGATGGCGAGAACGACGTCGCAGAAGCGACCAGCATCATCGAAGAGACCGGCGGAAAAGTTTCGGGCGCCGCGGCGCCGTCGCTTCGGCCGCAAGCTTCTTTAGGCGCTCGTTCCGCCGACACGGCAGACGACGCGCGGCGACTCGAACTGCGTGAAGAGCGCTTGTCGCTCGATAAGCAACGCGTCCAGAGCGGCGAGGCGCAAATCGGTAAGCGCGTCGTCTCCGAGGTGCAGTCCGTCGACGTACCGGTCTTCCATGAAGAGCTGTATATCGAACGTCGTCCGGTGAGCGGTGGCGCGGCTACCACGCAGCCGATCGGCGAGGGCGAAGTGATCCATATCCCCTTAATGCAAGAGCAGGTCGACGTTTCGAAACGTACCGTCGTGCGGGAAGAAGTCGCAATCGGCAAACGCCGCGTCGAGGGAACGGAGCACGTTAGCGATAGTGTGCGACGTGAAGAGCTCGTCGTCGAAGGCGACGCGGGTACGCTTGCGGGAACGACGTCCGAACGGACGCTCGAAGACCGCTAATTTTTCCGCTTATGCGGAAAGGACCATCATACATCGCGAGTCGGTGCACTCGGATTTAACTACGTAGCTTTTCGTAAAAGGAGTATCATGGCCGGAATACTTTGGGGCATCATCAGCATTTTATTCGTGCTGTGGCTCATCGGACTCGTCGCACACATCGGCGGCGGGCTCATCCATATCGTCCTCGTCATCGCCGTCATCTTGCTCGTGTTCAACCTGATCACGGGTCGCGGCGCTCGCATCTAAAACGCACGAAGCCGCCCTCATCGCGAGGGCGGCTTCGACTATTGCGAGAGGCCGCGCGGCGCGAGGCTCGGAACGCCTCGCTATGGCTTCCCAACTCGACGCTCGTCCGATTCGGGCACCACGCGGCGTAACGCTACGCGCGCGGTCGTGGCAGACCGAAGCCGCGCTTCGCATGCTTATGAATAATCTCGATCCCGATGTCGCGGAGCGGCCGGGCGATCTCGTAGTCTATGGCGGGATCGGAAAAGCCGCACGCGATTGGCCTTCCTACGAGCGGATCGTCGCCGAACTCGAACGGCTCGGCAACGACGAAACGCTCGCGATTCAGTCCGGGAAGCCCGTCGGCGTCTTTCGTTCGCATCCCGATGCGCCGCGCGTGCTCCTTGCGAATTCGAATCTCGTTCCACATTGGGCCACGTGGGAACACTTCAACGAACTCGATCGGCGCGGCTTGATGATGTACGGTCAGATGACGGCCGGTTCGTGGATTTATATCGGTAGTCAAGGAATCGTCCAGGGCACGTACGAGACGTTCATGGAAATGGGCCGCAAGCATTACGCGGGCGACCTCGCCGGGCGGTGGATCTTGAGCGCCGGGCTCGGCGGCATGGGCGGCGCGCAGCCGCTCGCGGCGACGATGGCCGGCGCCTCGATGCTCGTCGTGGAGTGCGATCCCGCCCACGCCGATAAGCGGTTGCGTACCCGTTATCTCGATCGCATCGCGGGCTCGCTCGACGAAGCGCTCGCAACGATCGACGAAGCGCGGCGCACGCACGTGCCCGTATCGGTAGCCGTGATCGGAAACGCGGCCGAAATTTTCCCGGAGCTCGTGCGGCGCGGTGCGCGGCCGGATGCCGTTACGGATCAAACCTCCGCGCACGATCCGGTCAACGGGTATCTGCCGCTCGGCTGGAGCCTCGAACGCTGGCAGAGCGAGCGCGAGCGCGATCCGAGCGGTGTGGCGAGCGCCGCACGCCGGTCGATGGTCGAGCACGTCTCGGCGATGCTCGCGTTCCACCAGCTCGGCATTCCGACGTTCGATTACGGGAATAACATCCGCCAAGTCGCACTCGACGAAGGCCTGCGCGACGCGTTCGATTTTCCGGGATTCGTGCCGGCCTATATTCGGCCGCTCTTCTGTCGTGGCGTCGGTCCCTTCCGCTGGGTCGCGCTCTCGGGCGATCCCGAAGACATCCGCAAGACCGATGCCAAGGTGAAGGAGCTGTTGCCGCACGATGCGGCGCTGCATCGCTGGCTCGATATGGCGCAGAGCCGCATCGCCTTTCAAGGGCTGCCTGCCCGCATCTGCTGGGTCGGCCTCGGCGACCGCGATCGCATTGGCCTCGCCTTCAACGAAATGGTCGCAAGCGGCGAACTCGTCGCACCGATCGTCATCGGCCGCGATCATCTCGATAGCGGCTCGGTCGCGAGCCCGAACCGTGAGACCGAAGCCATGCGCGATGGTTCGGATGCGGTTAGCGATTGGCCGCTGCTCAATGCCATGCTCAACGTTGCGGGTGGAGCGACGTGGGTTTCGATCCACCACGGCGGCGGCGTGGGAATGGGATTTTCTCAGCACGCGGGCGTGGTGATCGTGGCCGACGGAACGCCCGCCGCGGCGCTTCGCATCGCACGGGTTTTGTGGAACGATCCGGCAAGCGGCGTGGCGCGGCACGCCGACGCCGGTTACGAATCGTCGCTATCCTCCGCGAAAGAGCACGGCTTACGGCTTCCGATGCACCTTTGACGGTGGCGTCCGAGCCTGCCACCGTCGCGTTTGCGGCGGGTGGTCTACGCGCCGCGGATCTGCGTTCGCTTCTGCGCCCGCAGGTGAAAGTCGAACTCGATGGTGCGGCGCGCGCGGCCGTCGAGCGTTCGGCCGAAACCGTGCGCACCATCGCCGAGGGCGACGCGAGCGTTTACGGCATCAACACCGGGTTCGGGAAACTCGCGCAAACGTCGATCCCACGCGAACGCCTAGCGGAATTGCAATACAATCTCGTCATCTCGCATGCGTGCGGAGTCGGACGACCGCTCGCGCCGAGCGTCGTGCGGCTGGTGCTCGCGTTAAAAATTAATTCGCTCGCGCGCGGCTATTCCGGCGTGCGTTGGAGCGTCATCGAAATGCTCCTCGAATTTCTCGCCCGAGGCGTTATTCCGGTCATTCCCGGCAAGGGCTCCGTCGGAGCTTCGGGCGACCTCGCGCCGCTCGCGCATCTCGCCGCAACGTTAATCGGTGTCGGCGATGCGTTTTACGCGGGCGAGCGACTGCCCGCCCGCGCGTTGCTCGCACGGCTCGGCATCGAACCGCTCGTGCTCGGTGCCAAAGAAGGCCTCGCATTGCTCAACGGTACGCAGGTTTCGACGGCGCTCGCACTCGCGGGGCTCGTCGGTGCCGAAGATTTGCTTGCAGCATCCGTCGTTGCGGGAGCCCTCTCTACCGAGGCCGCGCTCGGTAGCACGACGCCCTTCGATGCGCGCATATCGGCCGTGCGCGGACACCCGGGCCAGAGCGACGTGGCGGCTGCCCTGCGCGCTCTATTCGAGGGCTCGCTCATCAACGAATCGCATCGCGATTGCGGCCGCGTGCAAGATCCGTATAGCTTACGCTGCATGCCGCAAGTCTTCGGCGCCGCTCTAACGACGTTACGTCAATCCTGTGAGACGCTCGTGATCGAAGCGAACGCCGTTTCCGATAATCCACTCGTTTTCGCGGAAACGGGAGAAGTGCTCTCCGGTGGAAATTTTCACGCGGAACCCGTGGCGCTCGTCGCGGACGCACTCGCCGTTGCGATCGCCGAACTCGGCAATATGTCGGAGCGGCGCACGGCGTTACTCGTCGATCCCGCGTTTAGCGCGCTGCCGGCTTTCCTCGCGACCGAACCCGGGCTCGAATCGGGCTACATGATCGCGCAAGTGACGGCTGCCGCGCTCGCTTCGGAAAATAAGATGCTCGCGCATCCTGCGAGCGTCGATACGATTCCGACGTCGGCCGGCCAAGAAGATCACGTAAGTATGGCGACCCATGCGGCCCGACGGCTCGGGGATATGCTCGACAACGCAGCCTCGATCGTCGCGATCGAATTACTCGCGGCGGCGCGAGGCATCGCGTTCCGGCGCCCGCTGCGAACTTCGCGCACGCTCGAGGGCGCGCTGCTCGATGTCGCCCCGGATGGCGGCGGTCGCGGCGATCGTTATCTCGCAAGCGAGATCGAGCGCGTAACCGTACTCGTGCGTGGCGGCCACTTCACTTCACTCGCGAGGGCTCTGCTGCCGACGACGGCATAGTCGCCGCGGCATAATGAAGCTTCGGCTCGCTTGTCGGCGCGTTCGAAGCGCCGAGAACGACCCGGTTGCGGCCGCGATCCTTCGCTTCGTAGAGCGCGGTGTCGGCGGCTTCAAAAAGACGTTTCTGGTCGGTATCGCGAGCATCGGGCGTATAGCCGACGCCTACGGAAACGGTGATGTAGGTTTTATCGGCTTGCACGATCTGGAGACGTTCGACGACCGCACGAACCTTTTCCGCGGTAACGAGCGCTCCGTGCAGCGGCGTATCCGGCAGCACGATAACGAACTCCTCACCACCATAACGCGTCACGAGATCGAGCGGGCGCGAGGCACACTTCGCGAGTTCGGCCGCGACTCGCTGCAAACACTCGTCTCCCGCCAGATGGCCGTAGGCATCGTTATAGCGTTTGAAGAGATCGATGTCCACGACGAGCAACGCTACGCTCCCGTGCGACCGGCGTGCGTTGCCGAAGACGAGGTCGAGATGCTCTTCGAGCGCGCGTCGATTGCGAAGCGACGTTAGGACGTCGATGCGCGCGAGCCGCGCTAATCGACCGTACAACTCCGCGATGTCACCGAGAATCATCACGAGCACGACGCTCGCCGTGAACACCGTTATCAGTTTACCGATATCCCAAGCATAAGAATAGCGGGCCGCGCTCAAATTGAGTAGCGCGTCCAGGGTGGCTGCGAACATCGCGACCGAGAGCCAAAGCAAGAGCGTCGTTAAGCGTTGCCGGCGTCGCGCGATCGCGGCGCAAGCGAGCACGTTGAAGAACACGACCGCCGGTACGGCGGCCTCATGCCACGGAGCTTGGAAATGGCCGTTTAAGATAAAGTGCGGAAGCATCTCGCGAAACGTGTATACGAGCGTAGCGACGGCGAGTGCCGCGAATACGGGCGCGATTGCGAAGACCGCCGCGAGCCGTCGAATCTTGTCGCGCGACACGATGCGCTTCGTTCCCGAATCGGCGAAAGCCGCACAAATGACCAATATGGGAAACGAGCAGTGCCAAACGATCCAGAGAACGATGGAAAGCTGCTGATCGCTCGGGCTTAGCGGGCCCGTACCGAACTGCCCGGGAAAAAACACTATGTACGGTAGCGTCAGCAACCCGCTAAAGGCGTAAGCGCTCGCGAGAATGCCGAATAGCGGAATTCCGTTCACGAAAAACTGCACGAGCAAGAGAAAGCCGGTCAAGATATCGGCAAGGAGCCAGATCGTCGCCGTCATGGGTATGAGCGGCAAGATCTGCGGTCCCATCCGAGACGCGAAGGGAACGGCGAATAGGGTAACGAGCGCGAGCGTCGCGCAGACTACCGCCGCCCCGCAGAGCTGCCGCGCCGACGGACGCGAATCTTCTAATCCGAGGCTTACCGTTGCAACGGCGCTCGTTGCGGCGTACGTGCTCACCTAGGTACCGTCGTCCGCGCGCGACACTCGGCCGGACGTTTTTGCGAAGATCTGATCGTCCACACGTTTCGCTCGAGCGACGGGCGCGAGGTACGGCATCGGCTCGCGCAGCTCGTTCGTGCCGAGTACGACTCTATTACGACCGCCTTCTTTGGCGTCGTAGAGCGCTCGATCGGCCGTTTCGAAGAACGTGCCGGGAGCAAGTTTTCGTGCGTCCGATGTATAGCAGATTCCGATCGAGACCGTAATTTTCCCGAGCGCCTGTGCCCCATGTACGATCTCGAGACGTTCGACGACGGAGCGAATACGTTCGGCGATTACGAGCGTGCCGTGCAGAGGCGTATCGGGCAAGATTATCACGAACTCTTCGCCTCCGTAGCGCGCCACGAGATCGAGCGGCCGCGTCGCACAAGCGACGAGCGCTCGCGCGACCCAGCGCAGGCACTCGTCGCCGCCTAAATGTCCGAACGAATCGTTGTAGCGTTTGAAGAAGTCGACGTCGATGACGAGCAGAGCGAGGCTCCCCCGGAGCCGCTGCGCTTCATCGAACACGGCTTCGAAGCGTTCTTCGTAAGCTCTTCGAGTAGCAACCGACGTGAGTACGTCGATGCCGGCGATGCGAGCGAGCCTGCCGTATAAGCCGACGATGTCGCAAAGGATCATGAGCAGGACGATCGTGGAGGTGACGACCGTCATCACCTTGCCCACGTCCCAAGCATACGAATAACGAGCGCTGCCGATGTCGACCATGAGGGAATCGAGCGTTCCGGCAAACATCGCGACGGCGACCCATAAGACGAGCGGGGTGAGGGTTTTTCGCGGCGCGAGCAAGACCATGCAACCCAGTGCGTTGAGCGCTATCACGAACGGTAGCAGAACGGTTCGGTAGATCGGTTGGAACTCACCGCGAACGATAAGATGCGGCAGCGCATTTCGAAAGGCGAACACGCACGTGACGAACGCGACCGCCGCAAGCAGAGGTAAGACGGCACCGAAAATCGTCGCCCGATGAATCCTACGCCGAGATACGATGCGCCCGAGTGCCGCTTCGTTAAGCACCGCATACATGATGATGATGGGGAAGGCGACATGCCAGGTCCACCACACGACGCTCGAGAGTTGCTCGTCGCCGAGCGTGAGCGGGCCGGTGCGAAATAATCCCGGAAACGCCGCGAGGAACGCTAGCGACATATAACCCATGAAGGCATACGCGATCCCGAAGAGTCCGTTCGGCACGCTGCCGTTAACGTAAAATTGAGCGATCAATAGAAACGCCGTTAAGAGGTCGGCGAGAGATCCGATCGTCGCGGTTATCGGCACGAACGGCTTGATTTCGGGCCCGGCCGAGCGGCCGAATACGCATGCGGCCACGGTGACGAGCAGGAGCATGGAGCAAACGGCAAGCGCACCCCGGCGTTGCGCCGCGGTCGCGACGGTACCGAGCCCGAATATCGAATGCGCGCCGGCCGGTGCCGTCGCTGGCGCGTCCCTCATAGAATGAGCATCGTCCGTCTCGCGTCGCCCGTTCATCCTTCGCGGCTTTTGTGAGCGCAGACACGCTTCGTTACGCCGCTCTGGGCTTGCCCGCTACCACGACGCCGGCGCAAGTGTTACCACCGAGCCAATAGCATAGTTCGGCCGGCGACGACACATCCCATAAGGCGAGATCGCAGCGTGCGCCGACGCGCAGTTCGCCTCGATCGGCAAGCCCGAGAGCCCGCGCGGCATGGCGCGTGACGCCCGCGAGCGCTTCCTCGGGCCCGAGACCAAATAGCACGCAGGCCATGTTCAGGACCGTCGCCGCGCCGAGGATCGGCGAAGTGCCGGGGTTGCAATCCGTCGCGAGCGCCATCGGCACGCCGTACGCGCGCAGCAGGCCGATCGGCGGCATGACGGGCTCGCGTAAAAAATAGAAAGCGCCAGGCAGCAAAATTGCGACCGTCCCCGCGGCCGCGAGCGCCCGAACGCCGGCTTCCGTCGTTCGTTCGAGATGGTCCGCGGATAAGGCGCCGTATGCGGCCGCGAGCTCGGCCGCTCCGGTACACGCGATTTGATCTGCGTGAAGCTTCACGGGCAACCCTAGGCGTCGCGCCGCTTCCAGGACGCGCGCGGCTTCGGGCGGCGCGAACGCGATCGTATCGCAAAACACGTCGACCGCATCGGCGAGCCCCTCGGCCATGATGCGCGGCAGCATTATGTCGCATACCAGGTCGAGATAGTCGTTGCGTCGCTCAGCGTATTCGAGCGGCACCACGTGCGCGCCGAGATAGGTCGCGCGCACCGTAATACCGGCACGCGAGCCGAGCCGGCGCGCGATCCGCAAAAGACGGAGCTCCGTATCGACGTCGAGGCCGTACCCCGACTTAATCTCGATCGTCGTCGTGCCGCGCGCGATCATCGCATGCAGGCGGCGCTCGGCCGCCGCGTAGAGCGACGTCTCGTCCGCAGCGCGCGTCATGGCGACGGTATGCGCGATGCCGCTGCCGCCGCTCGCCGCCGACACGTAACTCTCGCCCGAAGCGCGGCGTTCGAAATCGGCGACGCGATCTCCGCCGAAGATAAGATGCGTGTGCGGATCGATGAAGCCGGGCGTGATGTAACGGCCGCCTGCGTCGATGACGTCGCTTGCGACCCGCGAACCCGGGGGTAGATCGCGCATCGGTCCGATCCACGCGATTCGGCCGTCCTTCGCCGCGAGCGCCGCACGTTCGACCGTGCCGTACGCAACCGTGCCGGGCGACATCGTTAAGAGATGGGCATTAATCCATAGCGTGTCGTACGGAGGCATCATGTCGTTGTTCGCCGAGGTCGCATTGCTTCCGGGCGGCTGGGCGAAGGACGTGCGTATCGAGGTCGCGCGCGACGGAACGATCGAACGCGTAACCGCACGATCGTTGCCGGCGCCGGGCGATAAGCGCGTGCGCGTCGTGCTGCCCGGCATGCCGAACGTGCACAGTCATGCTTTTCAGCGGGCGCTCGCGGGTCGGGCGGAACGGCGCACGAATGAAGACGACGATTTTTGGAGTTGGCGCGAGACGATGTACGAGCTCGCATCGCAGCTCGATCCCGATCGCTTGTACGCGATCGCGCTCGACGCGTATCGCACGATGCTTGCGGCGGGTTATACGGCGGTCGCGGAGTTTCATTATATACATCGCGATCCGCATGGCCGTTTCTACGCGGACCGGGCGGCCATGGCCGAGGCGCTCGTGGGAGCGGCCCGCGCGGCGGGCATTGCCATCACGCTGTTGCCAGCGCTCTACGCACACGGCGATTTCGGCGGGGCGCCTGCGGGCGAGCATCGTAAGCGTTTCGCAACGAGCGTGGACGATGTATTGGACATCGCTCGGACGTTGCGCGCGCGACACGCGCGCGATCCCGACGTCGTCGTGGGTGTCTGCGCGCATTCCCTACGTGCCGTTACTCCGGTAGAACTCGGCGCGCTCGTCGCGGGCTCTCCGCGCGACGTACCGATTCACATCCACGTAGCCGAACAACGGCGCGAGGTCGAAGCGGCAGAGCGTGTTCTCGGCGCGCGACCGGTGGCGTGGTTACTCGCGAACGCAGACATCGACGCACGTTGGTGTCTCGTGCACGCAACGCATCTCGACACGAACGAGCGCACGGCTCTCGCGCGCAGCGGCGCGATTGCCGGACTGTGTCCCACGACCGAAGCAAATCTGGGAGATGGCGTATTCGCACTAGCAGAACACCTGGGCGGCGGCGGTGCGTTCGGTATCGGCTCCGACAGCAACGTCTCGATCGACGTCGTCGAAGAGTTGCGCTGGCTCGAGTACGGACAACGCCTTTCGACGATGCGACGTCAAGTCGCCGCGCGGCAAATAGGCGAATCGTGCGGTGAAGCACTCTATCGCGGGGCCGTCACGGGTGGAGCGCGCGCGCTCGGACGTAAGACGGGTATCCTCGGCGCGGGTTATCGCGCAGATTTAATCATACTCAAATGCGAACCCGATGAAACGTTCCTCCTCGACCGTTACATTTTCCGAAGTGGTAACGTGCGACCATTCGATGTAATGGTATCGGGCCGCCGGCAAAATTAAGTTAAAAGGTGCGAGGCAATTTAACGAGAGGTGCGAATTAGGGCGACTATGCCTAACATCACTAAAATCGAACAAGAAATTAAGCAGCTGGAAGGATTCGACGTTTCGATCCGTTCCGATAACGGGCTCGCCAAGCGGATGCCGAGCTATCTTGCTAAGCACGAACGCAAAGCACGCCAGAGTCACACGGTCGCAGATTGGAAACGTCTGCGCTTCGAAGTGGATTATCCCGATCTCGAAGTCGACGTACTCGATGTCAGTGGAAAGAAAGTCACCGGCAAGATGCGTTTAGAGCGTCTTCGCTCGATGTACGAATAGCGCTTTCCCCCGGAGCTTGCCTCGTATAGTAATGAAACGGGCACGACGAAGTCGGCCCGTTTTTAGCTCTGTGAAGCGACGAACGCTCGTACGACCGTAAGCTTCGTACGTCGCGCGTACGCTCGTCTTACTAAGTTTCGAGCCGTGCCGGGCGCTCGAGTTCCTGCTTTTCGTCGAGCAGGCACCTTTTTTGCGGGGGACGATTCGAGAAGCCTAGCTTTCCGGCGGCCGCTACGATATACTCTCTAGGTTGCCGTCTTTCGGAGACGAAGGTCGGCGGCGTTAATCCGGGCTTTGATCCGGTCGTGGCGCAATTGCGCCACGTGTGTAGGGTATTCGGCGTTTCTGCGGCGCTGCGATGCCATCACCACCTACATGAATTGAGGATAGTATGGCTAGCAGTACCACGTCCAAGAAGCGAAATTCTGCCAAGAAGGAACGTCGCCCCAAGCGCAAGATTTGTAATTTCTGCGCCGACAAGATCACCGAGATCAATTACAAAGACGTCACGCGTCTTCGTAAATACATTTCGGAGCGCGGCAAAATCTTGCCGCGGCGCATTAGTGGAAACTGTGCCAAACATCAGCGTTTGCTTACCGTCGCCGTGAAGCGCGCTCGCGTCATCGCTTTCTTGCCCTTCGTCTCCGAGTAGCATATGAAGATCATTCTCCTTAGCGACGTGAAGTCGCTCGGCACGACCGGTACCGTTCTTGAAGTCGCCGACGGTTACGCGCGCAATTTTCTCCTCCCGCGCGGGCTCGCGGCCGAAGCCTCGAAAGGTTCTCTTGCGTTGCTCGAGCAGCAGCGCAAAGCCAAAGCCCGCCGCGACGCGGAAGCCGTAGCCAATGCCGAAGCTCTCGGTAAGCAACTCGAAGGCCTCCTCTTAAGCGTACCTGCGAAGGCGGGCGGCAACGGGCGACTCTTCGGGGCGGTGACCAACGGCGACGTCGCAGCCGCCATCGTGCGCGAACTCGGCATCGAAATCGACCGGCACAAGATCGAAGTCCCAGATAACATTAAGTCGCTCGGCAGCTATCCGGTCGAGATTAAGCTCGGGAAGAACATTCTCGCGAAGACCACGGTTAAAGTCGTCGCTGCGACGAACTAAAAGCGCATGGCTGCAGGGGCCGACCCCGTTTCCGTTGCCCGCTTCCGCCGCAAATACGCAGGCGACGACGGCATACGCCGCTACGTCGCCGCGCTCTACGACGTCCTCTCGGGCGCCATCGGAGCGGAAAAACTCGTGCTACGCGCGGGCAAACTCGACGCTCTAAAGTTGATGCGCTCCGCCGTGTTGCCTGAGCGTATTCTGGCATTACAGCGGCTCGTATTCGAAGATCCGACGCTCGACCGCTTGCCGCAGCCGGGCAAATTTCGGGCGGCGATCGCCGAAATCGAAGACGGCTTGGCCGATCTCGTCGCTGCGCGCAGCGTCGAAACGCAGATCGAGACGAAAGTAAATCTCAAGATGGCCACGCGCCATCAGGAGTACCTCAAAGATCTCAAGCTCGAAGCGTTGCGTGAAGACGGCGGCCCCGAAACGGCCGCGACGCAGAAAAAGCTCGACGATCTTGTCGCCCTCGACGAACGCAAATTATCCGCATCGGCGCTGCAGCTTTTGCGGCCGGCAAGCTTGGCCGAGGTCGTCGGACAGCGCTCGGCGATCGCGTCGCTTCTCGCGAAGATTTCTTCGCCGTTTCCACAGCACGTTATTCTCTACGGACCGCCCGGCGTCGGGAAGACGACCGTCGCTCGACTCGCGCTCGAAGTCGCGAAAACGCGCTCGTATACGCCGTTCGCGCCGGACGCGCCGTTCGTCGAAGCCAGCGGCGCCACGCTTCGCTGGGATCCGCGCGAAACGACGAATCCGCTGCTCGGTAGCGTTCACGATCCGATCTACCAAGGTAGCCGGCGCGATTTCGCCGAGGGCGGTATTCCCGAGCCGAAGCTCGGGCTCGTCACGAAAGCGCACGGCGGCGTTTTATTCATCGACGAACTCGGTGAGATGGATCCGCTGCTGCAAACCAAGCTGCTCAAAGTACTCGAAGATAAGCGATTCTCTTTCGAATCGTCCTACTACGATCCGAGCGACGCGAACGTTCCCGCATATGTGAAGAAGTTATTCGCCGACGGTGCGCCCGCGGATTTCGTGATGATCGGTGCGACGACGCGGGACCCGAGCGAAATCGATGCCGCTATTCGTTCGCGCTGCGCCGAGGTGTATTTCGAACCGCTGACGGAAGCGCAAATTCGCGATATCGTCGTCCTGGCTGCAAAGCGTCTAGACGTAAAGCTCGCGCGCCGCGTCCCGAATCTTATCGCTTCGTACACGATCGAGGGTCGCAAAGCGGTGCAGATTGTCGCCGACGCTCACGGACAAGCGCTCTACCGTGAATTCGGCGACGCGCCCGCCGGCGCGCGAACCGCAGCGATCGCGATCGAGGAAAACGACGTGACGACGGTCGTGCAAGCCGGGCGCCTCGTGCAGCACACGCCCGTCAAAGCGAAGCGCTCGCGTGCGCTCGGCAAATCTTTCGGTCTCGCCGTAGCGCAGCACGTCGGCAGCGTGATAGAGATCGAGGCGGTCGCGTTCGCCGCGCCCGAGCGCCGCAAAGGCACCGTACGCTTCAACGAGACGGCGGGTTCCATGGCGAAAGATAGCGTTTTCAATGCGACCTCCGTCGTGCGTGCGGTGACCGGTATCGATCCGCTGGACTACGACGTGCATGTAAACGTCGTCGGTGGTGGCAACATCGACGGACCCTCCGCCGGGCTCGCCGTGTTCCTGGCTCTCTTCTCGGCGCTAAACGCGACGCCGCTGCCGCAAGACGTCGCGGTAACGGGCGAACTCTCGATTGCGGGGAACGTGCGTGCGGTAGGCGGCATAACGGAGAAACTTTACGCGGCCCGGCAAGCCGGCATGCGAATGGTGCTCGTTCCGCGCGAGAACGTAGCCGATATCGATGCGACGATCGGTGGCATCGATATCGTGCCCGTGGGTAACGTCGCCGAAGCCTTCGCGGCACTCGGTATCGTTCGTCCGGGAGCGCCGGCTCGCCGCGTTCGCAAGGCCGCGCCTTAATGGCGGTATTTACATCGAGCGGCGTCGGCAGCGTCGATCGCATTCCGCCCAATAACCTCGAGGCGGAGATGGCGGTCATCGGCTCTATTCTGGTCGATCGCGAAATGATGGCTGCCGTAACGGAGATTCTTTCGGCTCCGGATTTTTACGCTCACGTGCACGAGACGATCTTCACCGCCCTCGTGCAGTTGTACGAGCGTGGGGAACCGCTCGACAAAATTACGCTCGCCGAAGAATTACGCCGCCGCGATCTTCTCGATAAGGTGGGCGGCCTTCCGTACGTCACGTCGCTCATGGATACCGTGCCGACCGCGGCGTCCGCCGAGTATTACGCGCATATCGTCCGCGAGAAAGCGTCGCTACGCGGGCTGATTCACGCGGGCACCCAAATAACGCGCATCGGCTTCGAAAACGAAGAAGACGTCGAAGGTGCCCTCGATCGCAGCGAACAGATCGTATACGAAGTCGGTCGCCGCCAAAAGAACGGTGAATTTTCGGAGATCAAATCGCTGCTCAAGGGCGCATTCGAGCAGATCGACAAGCTCTATCACAGTCGCGGCGATCGGACGGGTCTCACGTCGGGCTTTCGCGATATCGATGAATACACCGCGGGTTTTCAACCCGGTAACTTCGTCATTCTCGCCGCGCGCCCGGCGATGGGCAAAACGTCGATGGCGCTGACGATGGCCGCCGCCGCGGCGCGCGAAGAACAGAAGCCGGTCGCCTTTTTTTCGCTCGAAATGACGAATGAAGAACTCGTCACGCGCTTACTTTGCGCCGAGGCGCGTATCAACGGGCAACATTTACGGCGCGGCAACGTGCGTGACGGCGATTGGGAAAAGATTTCGCGAGGTATGAGCGCGCTTTCGGAGTTGCCGATCTATATCGACGATTCAGGAACGATTACCGTTAGCGAAATTCGTAGCCGTTGCAGGCGTCTGCAATCGGGCGAGGGACTCTCGGCCGTTTTTATCGATTACCTGCAGCTCGTGCGACCGTCGACGGCGTCGAAGCCGCAAAATCGTAACGACGAACTATCCGATATTTGCCGTACGCTCAAAGCGACCGCGAAAGATTTGCAGATCCCGATCTTCGCGCTCGCCCAACTCAACCGCGGCGTCGAGTCACGCAACGATAAGCGGCCCATGCTCTCGGATTTGCGCGATTCGGGCGCGATCGAACAAGAAGCCGATATGGTCACGTTCCTGTATCGCGACGCGTACTACAATCCAGAGAGTGCGCCGGAACCCGATCTCACCGAGTTCATCATCGCAAAGTCACGTAACGGACCGACGGGAACGGTCAAGCTGCGATTCCTCAAAGAACATACGCTATTCGTGCCCTACGGTGAAGGCGCGCATTACGCCGGGCCATAGTCGTGCTTCGAGCGAAGAGCTCGAGTTCGCTGCCAATACGTTCGGATCGAGGCCCTCGTGAGTGAACATCGTCATCAAACGCCGCTGCGCGGAACGAAAGCGACTCCGCGTCCGGAGCCGGGCAACGCGGAGTATACGGAAGTCAACTATCGCTACGCCGGGCAGACGGGCCATATTCACGAGGTCGTAACGATCGGAGGTCGCGAGCTCGCAAAGGTCGGATTCGACGACCGCAAGATCGTGTATTATCTGCTAGACGATCTCGAACTCGACGGTGAAGCTCCGCGCGGAACGTTTCACGATCGTCCCTAACGTCTTACGCGTACGTTTCCGGTTGAGCCGTGAGTGACGACGTTTTTATTGGAAGGCCCTCGGGAACGTCGCCCGCTTGCGCGAATGAGAGTGGGTCGACATGGCCCGGAAGCAAATCCGCGGGTTCGAGTTCGAGCCCGACACCAACGAAAATTAGTTCGATCGAGCGCCGATCGACGCGTTCGCCGCGTAAGCAACGCGTGAGCGTACGTAACCCGACTTTCGCGCGCGCCGCACATTCGGCGAGCGTCGGATGCCGCGAAGTTCGAGCATCCCAGACCATCCGACGGCGCGCTTGGAGGAACCGGCCGATGCCGTAGCTGGAAAGTGCTATGCCGCGGCGCCGCAGAATTTCGCCGGTGGCGCGCCCGGCATTTCTGTCATCTATCATCGATTGCTCTACCGATGGAACGAACGAAGCGCTAGTTAAGATTGGGTAGGGAGCCTTTGATGCGAAAAATTTTGCTTGCCGTTGCATGTGCGGGTGTCGCCGGCGTCGCTCTTTGCCTGCGGAGATCGCGGTATCGGCTCGCCGGTAAGACCGTCGTGATTACAGGGGGCGGCCGAGGGCTCGGCCTCGCACTCGCGCGTGAAGCGGCGCAACGCGGCGCGCGCATCGGTCTATGCGCGCGTAGTGAAGTCGAACTCGACGCCGCGCGCACGGAACTCGAAGCGCGAGGAACGGTCGTCGCGACGAGCGTCTGCGACGTACGCGATGAAGGCTCGGTCGCGAAAGCCTTCGCACGATTAACGGCTCGGCTCGGGCCGCCCGACGTCCTTATCAACAACGCCGGTACCATCTCCGTGGGACCCGTCGGCGCGCTTGAGTTAAACGATTATTACGATACGATGGATACGAATTTCTTCGGCGCTCTGCGTGCCACAAGCGCCGTGCTGCCCGCGATGCGCGCGCGGCGCGACGGGCGGATCGTCAACATTACGTCGCTCGGCGGCGAAATCGCTATTCCGCACATGCTTCCCTATTGCGCGAGCAAGTTCGCGTTTGCGGGATACTCTCAAGGATTAGCGGCGGAAGTCGCGCGCGACGGCGTGCGGGTAACGACCGTACTTCCCGGGTTAATGCGCACCGGCAGCCCGCCGAACGCGACGTTCGCGGGCCAGACGAACAAAGAGTACGCGCTCTTCGCGCTCTCCGATGCGACGCCGCTTACCACCGTCTCGGCGGAACACGCGGCGAGCGTGATCCTCGACGGCGCCGAACGGGGCGCGCAGCGTGTGGTCGTTTCGTGGCAAGCGAAGCTGGCACTACTCGCGCGCGGCCTCTCACCGGAATTCGTCCTAAGACTTCTGACGCTGACGGGATTTGCGCTACCGGGAGCGGGCGAAAAGCCGGAACATCGTCCCGGCTATGCGAGTGAATCGCCGCTGACTCGCTCGCCGCTCGGCGCGCTCTCGAAGCGCGCATCGGAAGAACAAAACGAACTGCTCGATCCGCATTGAGCCCGAGCGGCGCTACTCTTCGATGTAGTGATACCAAACGATCGAGCCGATACCGGTTGCTTGATCGTAGCCTTTCTTCGCGCAGTAGCCCGTGCTGTCGGTGTCGTTGCACCCTGCGGTAATGTCGTGGAAAAAGCCGCCGAATTTCGTGTTCGAATATCCGTATTTTGCTAGAAACGCGTACGTCGTTTCCGCCGCAAGGCCCGCTCGCTTACCTGCGTATTGATCCGCTTCGGTCAAAGCCGCTCCGTAGAGCGGCGACGAAAGCGACGTACCGCCGACGGGATTGTACGCGGTGTTCCACGTTCCGCCGTAGTAGAGCGCGAGACCCGTATTCGGATCGGCGTCGAGCGATACGTCGGGCAGATTGCGGCCGCCCTTGATCAAGCCGGGAACCGATGTTTGCCAAGTGGGAGCGGCAAACACTTTCGACACGCCGCCGCCGCTTGCGCCGCCGTCGCTATTCCACGTGGTCTCCGAGACCCAGGAGCCGGAGCTCGTTACTTTAAGCGACGTTCCGCCGATCGCCGCGAAATGTGTTCCGCTCGCCGGCGCCGAGACGGTGTTCGTTCCGGTGCCGCACGAGTCGGCGCCGCTATCACCCGTCGAGGCATGAAAGGTGATGCCTTTCGCAGCGCCTTGTTGCGCGATATGATCCCATGATTTTGAGCCCGCCAAGTCGCCGCTTTCACAACCACCGAAACTCGAGTTCGCGGTATCGACGAAATTGTCGGAGACGACTTTGTTATACGCGTCCGTGATGTATTGATCGCTGTTAAAACTCGGAAACTCGTAGACGTATAATTTCGTGCCCGGCGCGTTCGAGACGAGCGCTTCGACGTCGAGCGTGGCCTCGAGCGAATCGGCACTTCCGTCGCCCTTCGGTGGACCGCCGTCGATCTTTACGCGTACCGTAGCCGGTCCCGTGCGCTTCACTTTAAAGTACGTTAGGTACGATGCGAGGTCGGAATCGAGGAAGTCGGCATCGATGATGACGCCGGAGACGCGCCCCGTGCCGTCGAGTGGTTTGCCGCTCTTCGTGTGTTGCTGCGGAAAGTTGTAACCTTGCGAGAAAGCGAGCGGCCCGAATCCGGCGGCGCCCGTCTGATTGCTGACGGGGCCGTACAGCGGCGGCCCGGCGACGAGCGGAGCGATTCCGCTCGGATGCGGCCGCACCATCGCATAAGCCGGCTTGAGCACGGTTAACGTCGAGAGACCGGTGACCGAATAGACGAGCGGAGCGAGTTGCGCGGGAACGCGAGCGGGAACGGCGTTCGCGAGCCTGACTCCCTGGCCGCTCTGAAATACGCGATGGATGTCGGTGCTGAAGAAGCGGTTCGCAGAGGCGACGCTGCCGACGGCGTCGATTACCGTTTTATTGGGATACGACTGCGTCACGCGAAATCCGGCCGCGCCGAGTGCCGTAAGGACGCGCCTGTAATCGGAATCGCTCGGCGCGAAGCTCGCATTGAATTGTTCGTTCGAGAGGAAGCGCCGATACACGGGTGAGTACGGATTGCCCTGTAGCGTGACGAGTTCTTCGAGTTGCGCTTCATTGCGGTAATGCAACGTAATGGCGATCGCGACCGGCGTAGCCGCGGGTGCGTGCCCGAGATCCGTAACGCCGCGTAAGCCGGTGACCTCTGCGACGACCGCTCCCGGAAGCGACGCCGCGCGCGAACCGGCCGAGCAGAGTGCGAAAGCAGCGAGAGTCAGTCCGAAAGCACCTGTGATTCGAGCGCGCATTGCGTTGTTCTCCAAAGATTTCATGCCGAAGGACTGCCTTCTTTTAGGCAGCGCGTAACCCGAGAATGGTTCTTACCGATCCGGCGTTTAGAGGGTAAGGAGCCGCCTCGTTCGGTAGGACGACGATGTTTCGCAATGCCTTTCGAAGTTCCGTCCGATTACGCGCGGTGCCGTCGACATTTTCTCCAGCCGCAACGCTTTACGGCTCAATGCGTTGCGATTCGCG